>NZ_VRVF01000085.1:0-18831 GCF_008040045.1 Methylobacterium sp. WL8
CCCGCGGACGGCCCGCCCACAACAATCCTTCGGACCCGATGACCGACCCGAGCCCGTTCGCGGATATCCGCCGCCTGATCGAGACGATGCCCGGCCCCGACTGGGAGGCCACCGGCGCGATCGCCGCGCGCGAGGCGCGCCTCACGAAGCCCGCCGGAGCGCTGGGGCGGATGGAGCAGCTCGTCGCCTGGCTCGGCGCCTGGCAGGGCAAACCGATGCCGACGCTGGACCGGCCGCTGGTCTGCGTCTTCGCTGGCAGCCACGGGGTGACGAAGCGCGGCGTCTCGGCCTTTCCCGATGCGGTGAACCGCCAGATGCTCGAGAACTTCGCCGCGGGCGGCGGGGCGATCAACCAGATCTGCGCCGCCTACGGCCTCGGCTTCAAGGTGTTCGACCTCGCCATCGACCTGCCCACCGGCGACATCACCGAGGCTCCCGCCCTCGACGAGAAGGCCACCGTCGCGACCATGGCCTTCGGCATGGAGGCAGTCGCCGCCGGCACCGATTGCGTCGGCATCGGCGAGATGGGCATCGGCAACACCACGATCGCGGCCGCGCTCTACGCCGCCCTGTTCGGTGGCGAGCCCGCGCATTGGGTCGGGCGCGGCACCGGCCTGGACGATGCCGGCGTCGTGCGGAAGGTGGCCGCGGTGGAGGCGGCGCTCGCCCACCATGCCGGGCATCTCGACGATCCGCTCGAGATCCTGCGGCGGCTCGGCGGCCGCGAGGTCGCGGCGATGGCCGGCGCGATCCTCGCCGCGCGGCTGCAGCGCGTGCCGGTGGTGCTCGACGGCTACGTCGCCACCGCCGCCGCCGCGGTGCTGCACGCGCTCGACCCGCGCGCGCTCGACCATTGCCTCGCCGGCCACGTTTCGGCCGAAGGCGCCCACGCCGAGGTGCTGGACCGGCTCGGGCTGGTGCCGCTGCTGGCGCTGGGTATGCGGCTCGGCGAAGGCTCGGGCGCCGGCATGGCGATGGGCCTGCTCAAGGGCGCGCTCGCCTGCCATCGCGACATGGCGACGTTCGAGCAGGCCGGCGTGTCGGACAAGGGCCATTCGGGTTCGGGGGAGTAGGGCCATGAAGATCACCCAGGCCTTCACCTTCGAGGCGGCCCACCGCCTGCCGAACGTCCCCGAGACCCATCGCTGCCACCGGATGCACGGGCATTCCTATCGCGTCGAGCTGACGGTCTCCGGCCCGGTCGACCCGCGCACCGGCTGGGTGGTGGACTTCTTCGACATGGAGGCGATCTTCGCGCCGGTGCTGCTCCAGCTCGACCATTATTGCCTCAACGAGGTCGCGGGGCTCGAGAACCCGACCGCCGAGAACATCGCGGCGTGGATCTGGCAGCGCACGAAGGAGGGCCTGCCGGGGCTCTCCGCGGTGAAGGTGTTCGAGACGCCGATGTCCTGGGCGGAGTATGCGGGTGACTGACGACCGCGCGCTGGTGCTGTTCTCGGGCGGGCAGGATTCCGCGACCTGCCTCGCCTGGGCGCTCGACCGCTACGCCCACGTCGAGACGCTGGGCTTCGATTACGGCCAGCGCCACCGGATCGAACTCGACGGGCGCGCGACGCTGCGCTACGGCCTCGTGCGCATCCGCCCGGACTGGGCCGAACGGCTCGGCGAAGACCACACCCTGGCGCTGGACGCCCTGGGCCAGGTCTCGGAGACGGCGCTGACCCGCGAGACGGCGATCGGGTTCGAGGCCGGCGGGTTGCCGAACACCTTCGTGCCCGGCCGCAACCTCGTCTTCCTCACCTTCGCCGCCGCGCTCGCCTACCGCCGGGGCCTGCGCCACGTCGTCGGCGGCATGTGCGAGACCGACTATTCCGGCTACCCGGATTGCCGCGACGACACCATCAAGGCGCTGCAGGTGGCGCTGAACCTCGGCATGGAGCGGCGCTTCGTGCTGCACACCCCGTTGATGTGGCTCGACAAGGCCGAGACCTGGCGCATGGCCGAGCGCCTGGGCGGGCGGGCGCTGGTCGACCTCATCGTCGAGGACAGCCACACCTGCTACCTCGGCGAGCGCGGAGCGCGCCACGCCTGGGGCTACGGCTGCGGCACCTGCCCGGCCTGCGCGCTGCGGGCCTCGGGCTATGCGCGGTTCGTGGCCGACGCGCCCTGATCACACGGACTGGACGATGACGCCGTACCAGCCGAGGCCTTCGTAGGTCTCGTAGCCGGGGGTGCGGTGGAAGGCCGTCACGGACGCGCCGTGCGCGACGCCGCTGGCGCCGCCCTTCGGATCGAACGCCAGGGTCTCGGTGAGGACGCCGCGCTCGTCGGAGGCGGCGAGCACCCGGCGGTCCGCGTCCACCAGCAGCACCCGCGTGCGGGCGCGATCCTGCGGCGAGACCCGGATGCCGGCCACGATCGCGCGCGCCTGCGGCTCCCAGTCGAAATGGATCGCCAGCACGCCGATTGGGGCGCCGTCGGCCCGGCCGCCGTCGCGGATGCTCGCGCAGTAGGTCGCCACCTGCGCGCCGCCGAGGCGCGGCTCGCGGCGCACGTTGCCGGCGAGGTAGGCGTCGCCGTCGGGCAGGGCGAGGGCCTTGCGGAACCACGGCTCGTTCGCGACGCTGGCGCCGCGGGCGTCGGGATAGCGGTCCGGCCTCCCGACGGCGAGGATGCGGCCGTGCCGGTTGCACACCCAGAGGTCGAGGTAGACCGTGTAGGCCGAGAGGATCACGCCGAGGCGCTGCCCGGCATGCGCCGCCGCGGCCGGGTCGGGCTCGGCGACGCAGGCGACCACGGCGGCGTCCGTCGCCCACCAGCGCACGTCGCAGGTGCGTTCGTAGAGGTTGCGGTCGGTCAGCTCGATCGCGTTCAGCGCGAGGTCGACCATGCGCTCACCCCGCGCCTGGACGGCCATCGCCCCGACGGTGCGACCGAGCTCGTCGATATGCCCCGAAAGCTGCGTCTCCAATTCGCGGGCGAGGGCCTCGATCTCGGCGCCGATCCCGCGGACCTCCTGCGCCACCACGGAGAACCCCCTGCCGTGCTCCCCGGCGTGGGCGGCCTCGATCAGCGCGTTCAGCGCCAAAATCTTGGCCTGCGCGGTGATCTGGTGGATGCGGCCGATCTTCTCGTGCGCGACCCGGCCGACGCCTGCGGTCAGCGCCGAAATCGTTGCGAGCGTCGGAGCCGACGCGGCGGGCTCGGTTCGCTGTGGGCCGACGATCTTCGAGGCGGCAACGGACATCGGGTTCGGCTCACATCGGACGACGTGATTTTATGCCTGTCCTTGCATGGTAAAGAAGACTTGAATCTGCGGGGCGTCTCGGCCGTCATGGCCGGCGACGGGCACGGTATGGCCGGCTCCGCGCCGACTTCGTCGAGCGCGCGATCGGCATTCGCGTCAGCGCAGGCGCTCGGTGAGCGCCGTCAGCGTTCCGGCAAAAGCGTCCGGCCCGCCGAGCAGGCGTTCCAGCAGAAGAGCCCCTTCGAGCGTCGCCACCACCAGCCGGGCGTGAGTCGCGGGATCGAGGTCGGGGCGGATGCTTCCGTCCGCCGCGCCGTCGCGAAACACCTGCTCCAGCCAGGACACGTGGCGGGCGAAGAACGCGACGACGTCGGCGCGCAGGCGTTCGGGCAGCGCGTCCCCCTCGGTGGCCAGCGCCGCGCACAGGCAGCCGAGGCCCTGCTCGACGCCGCCGAGGTAGAGCCGCCCGTAGGCCGCGATCCGGTCGATCCCGGCCGGGTGCGCGCTCAGGATCTCGGCCAACGCCGCGTCGTAGCGCTCGCCGTAGGCCGCCACCAGCGCCGCGCCGAGGTCGTCCTTGGTGCGGAAGTGATGGTGGATGCTGGCCTTGCGGATGCCGACCGCCTCGGCGAGGTCGGCGTAGCTGAAGCCCGACCAGCCGCGCCCGCGCACCAGCGTCTCGGCCTGGATCAGCAACTCGGTGCGGGTGTCTCGCATCGTGGGGTCGAACGCCGTGTCGAAAGCGCGCCGCCGGCCGGCGCCTCCCGCCGTCTTGCCACTTGACGACCGAGAAATCTACCTACTAGATGGTTGGAAGAATAATTCAGGGAGACCGGCATGCCGGGAACGGTCCAGCGCCACGCCGAAGCGAGCCGCGAAGGGTGCGCCCGATGAAGGCCGTGCTGTCGCGCCGCGCCGCCTTGTTCGGCGGGTTCTGCCTGTGCTGCCTGCCGAAGCCGGGGTTCTCCGCCGACTCCTTCGCGATGGAGGAGGTCGGCCCCGGCATCTTCATGCGCCGCGGGCCGAACGCCGACGCGACGCCCGAGAACGACGACGCCATCGCCAACATCGGCTTCGTCGTCGGCAGGGACGGCGTGCTCGTCACCGAATCCGGCGGCAGCCTCGCCGACGGGCAATGGCTTCGCGCCGAGATCGTGAAGCGCACGTCGAAGCCGATCCGGCACGTGGTCATCACGCACGTCCACCCCGACCATTGCTTCGGCGCCGCCGCCTTCATGGCCGACAAGCCCAACGTCATCGGCCATGCGCGCCTGCGCGAAGCCCTCGACGCGCGGGGCGACTACTATCGCCAGCGCCTGGTCGACATCCTCGGCGCCGACAAGGCTGGCAGCGTCGTCTACCCGACGCAGGAGGTGAAGGACGGCGCCGAGGTCGACCTCGGCGACCGCAAACTGCGCTTCACCGCGCATGCGACCGCGCACACCTCGTGCGACCTCTCGATGGTCGACAGCGCCAGCGGCCTACTGTTCACCGGCGACCTTCTCTCGGTCGGGCGCATCCCGTCGCTCGACGGCAACCTCAACGGCTGGCTGAAGGAGGTCGAGGGCCTGCGGGCCTCGGGCGCGACCCGCGCCGTCCCCGGCCACGGCCCGGTCTCCGTCGATCTGGCGCCCGGCCTCGACGCGCTGTCCCGCTACCTGACCACGCTGCGCGACGAGACCCGCAAGGCCATCGCCGCCGACGTGTCGATCGAGAAGGCGGTCCGGACCGTCGCGCAATCCGAGCGCGGACAGTGGGACCTGTTCGACAGCTACAACGGCCGCAACGTCACCGAGGCCTACAAGGAGCTCGAGTGGGAATGAGGCTCGAGCCGATTTATCTCTCATCCGACCGGAGGAACGCCATGAAGCCCGCCCTTTCTTTGATCCTGAGCCTCGGCCTGTCGGTCGCCATCCTCGCCGGCCCCGCCGTCCGTGGGCCGGTCCTGGCGGCCGGCGCCTCGGACACCGACGCCGAGCGCACGGCGCGCTGGCAGGAGATCGCCAAGTCGGTGTTCGGCGACCGCAAGATCCAGCCGACCGATACGCTGATCCAGATCGACGCGCCGAACCGCGCGATGGACGCGGCGCTGGTGCCGATCACCCTGACCATGCCCGAGAAGGACAAGATCAAGGCGGTGCACTTCGTCATCGACGACAACCCGTCGCCCTATGCCGCGCACTTCACCTTCGGCCCGGCCGGCGACCCGAGCGAGTTGAAGCTCCGGGTGCGCGTCAACAACTACACCAACGTCCACGCCGTCGCCGAGACGAAGGACGGCGGCCTCTACGAGGCGGTGAAGTTCGTGAAGGCCTCCGGGGGCTGCTCGGCCCCGATGGGCATGAGCGACGAGGAGGCGATGAAGGGCATGGGCGACATGCGGATGAAGTTCTCGGGCGAGGCGCAGGCCGGCAAGCCGATCGAGGCGACGCTGATGATCCGCCACCCGAACTTCTCGGGCATGCAGATGAACCAGGTGACCCGCGACTACACGCCGGCACGCTACATCAACAAGCTCGTCGTCACCGCCGGCGACAAGGTGGTCTTCACCATGGACGGGGACATCTCGATCGCCTCGAACCCGGTGATCAACTTCGGTCTGGTGCCGGAGCCGGGCAAGCCGATCAAGGTCGCGGCCTCCGACAGCCAGGGCGGCAGCTGGGAGCACAGCTTCAACGCGCCGAGCCCGAGCAACTGATGCGCGCGGGCCGGGACCATCGCCTGATCCGCCTCGCCACGGTGTTTCTGGCCGCGGGATTCCTCGCGGCCGCGCCGGCCGACTCGCCGGTGGACGTGCCGGAGCCGGCGGGCCTGCACGAGGGCGTGCAGCAGGGCTACACCCCCAAGACCTTGAGCGGTGCCGTCGTGGTCGACATCGCCGGACTCGACGCGCTCATGGCGAAGGCGCCGGTGCTGATCGACGTCGCGCTCGCCGACCGCAAGCCGGCGAACTTCCCGGCCGACCGGCCCTGGCTGCCGGCCCACCGCTCCGTGCCCGGTGCCGTCTGGATGCCGAACGCGGGCGCGGCACCGCTCGCGGCCGAACGCGAGGCGTTGTTCCTGAAGCGGGTCGCGGCGCTGACCGGCGGCGACAAGGGGAAGCCCATCGTCACCTTCTGCCATCCCGATTGCTGGGGCAGCTGGAACGCCGGCAAGCGCCTGGTCCAGCAGGGCTACACCGCCGTGCACTGGTTCCCCGACGGCATCGAGGGCTGGCAGGACAAGCACGACACCGCTGTGATCCGGCAGGATGCGGAATGGGCGGCCGACCCTGCGGCAGGGGAGCGGTCGTCCGCCCGCTGAACCGCGGAGATCACGACGCGGCGCCGATTCGATGGAGCCCGATCGTTCTGACGCATCCCCGTAACGGTCGGCTTGGCAGGCGCGCATCCCCTTTCCCCGCACGCGGCGAGAGGGCTTTGTCGACCGTGTCGTCGACAAAGCGAGGCGGCAGCCGAAGGTGAGGGGGACCCGACGCAAGAGCCCCATCCGGCACCTCCCCCTCACCGCCGCTTCGGCTTCGCCTCTCGCTTCCCGGCTGCACGACGAGGTGCAGCCGGGCCTCTCCCCGCGGGCGGGGAGAGGGGACCCCCCCGCTTCATCCGCCGCGATGTGTGAACGCGTGAGCCGGTCGAAGAGCACCGCGAGCGGGATTCCTGTCGCGCGGCAGCCTATATGAGGGACGTGCAGGCGTTCCCGATCTGCATCGCGTTCCGGACCGTTCCCGACGGCCGCGCCAAGACAAACGGAGTTCGAGGCCATGTCGCAGGTCGTGCAATCGCGGCGCGTGATGGCGGTGGATCTCGCCAAGCGGAAGGCCGAAGGGCGCAAGATCATCGCGCTCACCGCCTACCATGCCCACACCGCCAGCATCCTCGATCCGTATTGCGACTTCATCCTGGTCGGCGACTCGCTCGGCATGGTGATGCACGGCATGGAATCGACCCTGCCGGTCACCCTGGAGATGATGATCCTCCAGGCTCAGGCGGTGATCCGCGGCACCTCCCAGGCCCTCGTGGTCGTCGACATGCCGTTCGGGTCCTACGAGGCCTCGCGCGAGCAGGCCTTCCTGAACGCCGCGCGTGTGCTGAAGGAGACCGGCGCCGGCGCGATCAAGATGGAGGGCGGCGCGCGATTCGCCGACACCGTCGCGTTCCTGACCCAGCGCGGCATCCCCGTGATGGGCCATATCGGCCTGACGCCGCAATCGGCGAACACCATGGGCGGCTTTCGCGTGCAGGGCCGTGGGCCGGACGGCGAGCGCATTCTGATGGAGGATGCCCGCGCGATCAGCGAGGCCGGCGCGTTCGCGATCGTGCTGGAGGGCATCGTCGAGCCCGTGGCCAACGCCATCGCGCTGTCGCCGACGGTGACCGCCCCGACGATCGGCATCGGCGCGTCCGCGGCCTGCGACGGCCAGATCCTGGTGCTCGAGGACATGCTCGGTTTGAGCGACAAGGCGCCGAAGTTCGTGAAGAGCTTCGGCTCGCTGCGCGCCCACATCGAGGAGGCGGTGCGCACCTACGCCGACGAAGTCCGCTCCGGACGCTTTCCCGCCGCAGACCACACCTATGCTGCGCGCTGAGGGCGTCGTTCACGCTGTCGATGACTTTAATCCTCGGTAGCGCCTACCGAGCGATCGATAGGCCCTGTTCGTGCGTTACTCTCCGGATCAATCGGAGACGGCATGGACGCGCGCTGCATCACCCTGAACAACGAGGCCGTTCGCATCGGATCGGAGCGGCTGCTCAGCCATCTCCGGCGCGAGGGGCTCAACTACGACCTGTGGGTCACGGGCTCGGATTCCGGAAGCACGGTGCACCTGCGGGTCGACCAACTCACCGACAGCCTCGACAGCCGCATCCGCGCCGTGCTGGTCGGAACGGCCACCACCCTCGACCTCGCGACCCGTCCGGGGGCTTGAGGCGCCGCCGCATCGATTGACGCGATCCGGCCGATCCCCGACAAGGCGGCCGCCCGACGGCACGACCGCCCGTCGCGGTGTCCCCCGCCGCGCCGCCCTGGCCGATGCTGTTCAACTCCTTCGTCTTCCTCCTCGTCTTCCTCCCTGCGGCGCTCGCGCTGCACGCCCTCGTCGAGCGTCGTCGGCCGGGCTGGCGGCTGCCGCTGCTCGTGCTGCTGTCGTTCGTGTTCTACGGCTGGTGGGACGTGCGGTTCGTGCCGCTGCTGCTCGGCTCGATCCTGGCGAACTGGCTCGTCGCCCGCGCCTTCGTCCGGGCGCCGGTCCGTTGGCTGATCCCGGCGGCGATCGCCGCCAACCTCGCCGTGCTGGCGCTGTTCAAGTACCTCGACTTCTTCGCCGACCTCGCCAGCCTGGTTCCAGGCGTCGAGGCACCGCGGCTCGGCTGGGTGCTGCCACTGGGGATCTCGTTCTTCACCTTCCACCACATCATGTACCTGACCGACCTGCGGGCCGGCCGCGCGCCCGCCTTCGGGCTGACCAAGTACGCGCTCTACATCGCCTTCTTCCCGCAGGTTCTCGCCGGCCCGCTTGTGCGCTGGAGCGAGATCATGCACCAGTTCGACGAGCGCCCCTACGCGCGCCCGGACGCGGCGGAGCGGATCGGGCGCGGCCTGATGCTGCTCGTCGTCGGCCTGTCGAAGAAGGTGTTCTTCGGCGATCCGCTCGCCGGCTACGTCAACCCGGTGTTCCAGGCCGCCGCCGCTGGCAAGGCGGTGACGATGGCGGAGGCTTGGCAGGCGACCCTGGGGTTCACCTTCCAGATCTACTTCGACTTCTCCGGCTACACCGACATGGCGCTCGGCATCGCGCTGCTGTTCGGGCTGGTGCTGCCGCAGAACTTCGACGTGCCGTACCGGTCGGCGTCGCTGCGCGAGTTCTGGCGGCGCTGGCACATGACCCTGTCGCGGTTCCTGCGCGACTACCTCTACATCCCGCTCGGCGGCAACCGCCGCGGCCTCGCGATCCAGGTCGGCGCCCTGTTCGCCACGATGACGCTGGGCGGCCTCTGGCACGGGGCCGGGCTGACCTTCGTCGCCTGGGGGGCGCTGCACGGGGCCGGCCTCGGCGCGGGCATCCTTTTCCGCCGGGCGAGCCTGCGGATGCCGGGCGTGGTCGGTTGGACGCTGACCTTCCTCTTCGTCGCGCTGACCTGGGTGCTGTTCCGCGCCACCAGCTTCGAGGCGGCGCTGATCGTGTTCAAGGGCCTGTTCGGCCTCGGCCCCGCCGGCACCGGCTTCAAGTGGCGGACGATCGCGGTGGCGGCCGCCGTGGCGACGGTCGGGCCGAGCGCCTGGGCGGCGGTCCACCGCCTGCCGCCGAGCCGGCTGATCGCCGCCGCCTTCGCGCTGCTCTTCGTCGTCGTGCTGCTGAAGATCGGCGACGACGGCAACTACGACTTCATCTACTTCCAGTTCTGAGCCGATGCGCAGCCCGTCGCCTGCCACGGCCTGGTCCGCCTTCGCCCGCACCGCCGTGATCGCGGCGGTCGCGATCCTGTCCGGCTACCTCGCGCTCGCCGTCGCGATCGACCCCTACGACAGCGGGCGGTCGCGGCTGTTCTCCGTCGGCGCCGTCCGGCCGCAGGGGCCACGCACGGCTCTGGCCGTCCGCGGGCGCGACCCGGCGTTTTCAGGTGCGATCCTCGGCAACTCGCACATCCAGCTCGTCGAGCCCGCTCGCCTTGCGGCCGCTACCAGCATCCCGTTCGTGCAGCTCTCCGTGCCCGCGACCGGACCGGGCGAGCAGCTGCTGATCCTCGACTGGTACCTGCGCCACCATCCCACGCCGGCAGCCCTGGTGATGGCGGCCGACGACTTCTGGTGCACCGACGACCCGGCGCTGCCGCCGGGCAAGCCGTTCCCGTTCTGGCTGCTGGAGCGCGACCCCGTCGCCTACGCGCTCGGCCTGCTGCGCTTCAACGTGGCGCAGGAGGTCGTCGGCCGGATCGGATGGCTGCTACGCCGGGCGCGTCCCGTCGCCCCCGCCGACGGCTGGTGGAACTACGAGCCGGATTACCTCAAGCTCGGCTTCGCCGGCGACGCGCGCCCGGCGCCCGGCGCGGGGGCGGCGACGCCGGACACGCCCGAGCCGCACAGGGCCGGCCCGTTCCCCGCGGCCGCGCGGCTTGCCACGATCCTCGCCCGCGTCCCGGCGGAGACGCCGGTCGTGATGGTGTTCCCGCCCATCCACGCCTCCGCCCTGCCGCGGCCGGGCACGCGCCGCGCCGCAGCCGAGCAGGCCTGCAAGGCCGCGATCGCGGCGGCGCTGGCGTCGCACCCGCGCAGCGCCATGCTCGACGAGCGCCGCGACACCCCCGAATCGCACGACGACGCGCTGTTCTTCGACCAGAGCCATTACCGGCTCCCGGTCGCCCGGCCGCTCGCCGACGCCATCGCCGCGGCAGTCAATCGCCTGCGGGCTCGGCCGGCGATCCCGGGTTGAGCACATCAATCTCGATTCGTCGCCGCGCACCGTGGCGTCTTTGCCGCATCAATTGGCGCAGCGCGTGCAGGTGCGGACGTCGGCACGTGGGTGCGTTGTAGCAGCAATCCACCTCGACTATACGGCAGGCAATGATCGCCGCGGACCGGCCGTACGGGACTATGGAAGGGCGACGAATGGCGAAGGTGACGCTGGAGGACGGCTACGTTCCGTCCGACGACGAGCCCTTCATGAACGAGCGTCAGCGCGAGTATTTTCGGCGCAAGCTGCTCGGCTGGAAGAGCGACATCCTGCGCGAGGCGCAGGACACCCTCGTTGCGTTGCAGAGCGAGAACGAGAACCACCCCGACCTCGCGGACCGCGCCTCCTCGGAGACCGACCGGGCGATCGAGCTGCGGGCCCGCGACCGGCAGCGCAAGCTCACCGGCAAGATCGACGCGGCGCTGGCACGGATCGAGGACCGGTCCTACGGCTATTGCGAGGAGACCGGCGAGCCGATCTCGCTGCGCCGGCTCGATGCACGACCGATCGCGACGCTGTCGCTGGAGGCGCAGGAGCGCCACGAACGCCGCGAGCGCGTCTACCGCGACGACTGAGTTTTGTTGCGATGCGGCATCGGTTTGTCCAGTAACAGCGCCGTCTCGACTGGTCCGGACTGCCCGAGATGCGACGTCGAGCCCTGGAACCGACGGGCTCGACGGTGCTTGATCCGATGACATCATCGGAAGGCACCTCCATGAGCAACGATGTTCTGATTCCGGTCCTCGCCATCGGGACCATCGTGGTCGCGACGGTGATCGCCGTCTGGCAGCGCACGCGCGTCGCGCAGAAGAAGCACGACCCCAGCCGCTCCGCCTTCGTCGCGAACCATGGCGAGGCGCCGCGCCCCAACCGGCCCGGCACCGAGCACACATGATCGAGCCCACCTGATCGTCTTGCTGGCGATCAGAACGGCAGCAGGATGTCGACGATCTGCTGGCCGTAGCGCGGCTGTTGGACGTCGGTGATCTGGCCGCGGCCGCCATAGGCGATGCGGGCCTGCGCGATCTTCGTCGACTCGATGGTGTTGTCCGACTCGATGTCCTCCGGGCGGACAACGCCGGCCACGACGAGTTCGCGCACCTCGAAGTTGATCCGGATCTCCTGCTTGCCCTCGACCACGAGGTTGCCGTTCGGCAGAACCTGCGTGACGATCGCGGCGACGTTGGTCGACACGGTCTCGTTGCGCTGGACCGACCCGACGCCGTCGTTGGAGGAGCTGGACGTGGCGGCGAGCAGCTTGTCGGGCGAGACGCCGGCGGCGAGCACCGCGGCGTTCTTCTCCAGGCCGCCGACGTTCGGCAGGCCGAAGTTCTCGGTGTTGCTGCGCGAGCGCTTGGTCTCGTTGGAGATGTTGGCCTGGTCGGTGACGTTCACCTTCACGGTGACGAGGTCGCCGATCCGCGCGGCGCGCTGGTCCTTGAAGAAGGCGCGCGAGCCGGTGCGCCACAGGGAGTTCGGCGCATACGAGACCGGCTGCACGTCGGGCATCGGCAGGCGGACGGGCTTGTAGCCGGCCTGGGCGGTCGGGTCCTCGATCGCCGAGAGCGCCGGCTGCGCCCCGACGTTCGAGAGCCGGTCGACGGTGTTGCAGGCCCCGAGGCCGGCGCAGGCGACGAGCGCGGCGGCGAGCGGCAGGGGCTGGCGCAGGAAGCGGCGGCGCGGGAGATGACGCATCGGATCGGCTCTGCCTGGATTGTCGAGGATGGCGGTCAGCGGACGGAGGTCGGCGCTTCGGCGCTCGCCTGCCGCTGGAGCGGTGCGGGGCCGACCGAGACGCGGCCCGGACCGATCACCACCGCCTGGAGGACCTTCTTCGAGGCCATGTTGATGACGTTGACGGTGGCGCCCATGCGGCCCGCGTCGGTCGCCTGGCCCCGCATCGCCAGGCTGATGCCGGGCGATTCGTAGACGATGGTCACGGCCTCGCCGCGGGCGACGAGTTCCGGCGGGGCGGTGTCGCCGTTCCGCAGGACCGCGCCTTGGCTCAGCGTGCGCTGCGCGACCTCGCCGACCAGCGTCGCGCCCGAGGCGAGCGCGTCCGAGGGCGCGCCCTCGCGCGGGCGGCGCTCGATGGTCAGGTCGGCGGCGGTGACCGGCTCGCCGCGGTTGAGCGTGCGGTTGACGATCGCCACGTCGCGCATCTCGATGACCACGCCGGTCACCCGCAGCGAGGCCTGGCGCTCGCCCAGCGTCATCAGTCCGCCGACGCGGCGCGAGCGCGGATCGTAGTTGAGGTCGAGGGCGACGATCTGGCCGTCGAGGTCGATCGGGGCCAGCAGCATCGGTCCGTCGCCGTCGAGGCGCACGCTCACCGACTTCTCGTCGACGCCGTAGGCGGTCTGGAGGGCACGGCGGAGCGCCGCCTCGATCTCCTGCGCGCCGACCCGCCGGGCGGCGCGCTGCACGGCCACCTGGAGCCGGCCGCCGGTCTCGACGGCGCCGAGGTTCAGGGCCGCCACCGCCTCGGCGATGCGGCGCGCCTGGATCGTGCCGGTGGCGCCCAGCGCCGGCGCCCGGAACAGCGGGCGCTTGGCCGCCGACGCGGGCGCGCCCTCGACGAGGTCTTCGAGGGTGAGGACATCGCCGCGGGCGGTGACGTCGCCGCGCAGGCGCATCGGCTCGTCGGCGAGCGCCGGCAGGGTGTAGGCGCCGAGCATGGCCAGCGCGAGGAAGGCGAGCGCGGCGCGCACCAGCACGGGCAGGCCGAGCGGTGCGGTGCGCAGGGCGACGCGGCGCGTGATCGGCCGCAGGTCGGCCTCGCGGCTCGGTTCGTCGTAGGCGAAGGAATGGGACATGACCGTCGGGCTCCGGGCGGCGCTAGCTGCGGAACATCTGCGAGGTGGTGGAGAGCATCTGGTCGGCGGCGGTCACGACCTTCGAGTTCATCTCGTAGGCGCGCTGGGCCGCGATCAGGGAGGAGATCTCGGTGACGGCGTTCACGTTCGCCTCCTCCAGGTAGGATTGCTGGAGGTTGCCGAAGCCCTCGCCGCCGGGCAGCCCGGCGACCGCCGGGCCGGAGGCCGCGGTCTCGATGAACAAGTTGTCGCCGATCGACTCGAGGCCGGTCTTGTTGACGAAGCGGGCGAGCTGGAACTGGCCGAGCGATTGCGGCGCGGTCTGCCCCGGCAGCGTCGCCTGCACGGCGCCGGTGGCGCTGATGGTGACGGCGGTGGCGGTGTTCGGCACGGTGACGCCGGGATCGACGAGATAGCCGTCGCGGGTCACGAGCTGCCCCTGCGCCGACAGGTCGAACGAGCCGTCGCGGCTGTAGGCGGTACGGCCGTCCGGCATCGTCACCCGGAAGAAGCCCTCGCCGCGGATCGCGACGTCGTAGTCCTTCTCCGTCGAGGTCAGCGTGCCCTGCGACATGATGCGGGCGGTCGACACCGTCTTCACGCCCGAGCCGATGGCGAGGCCCGCCGGCAGCTGCGTGTTCTGGTCCGAGGTCGAGGCGCCGGCGCGGCGCAGGTTCTGGTAGAGCAGATCCTGGAAGTGCGGCTGCTGGCGCTTGTACCCGGTGGTGCGAAGGTTGGCGATGTTGTTCGAGATGACCTGGACGTTGAGTTCCTGGGCCGCCATGCCTGTGGCGGCGGCGTAGAGCGCGCGCATCGTCTAACTCCCGGTCAGGCGACGTCGGCGAGGCGGCGGATCGCCGTGCCCCGCAGATCGTCGAGCCGCGTGATCACGCTGGACACCATCGCGTAGGTCCGGTTGACGTCCATCAGCCGGGTCATCTCGAGCACCGGCTTGACGTTGGACTTCTCCAGCGCCCCCGATTCGAGGCGGCCCTTGATGCCCGCGGGCTGCGGCTGCGCGGTCGAGGCGTAGAGGTTGGCGCCGGCGTTGCTCAGGCTCTGCGGGTTGGCGAAGGTCACGAGCTTCACCCGGCCGCGGACGCCGAGGTTGGTCGAGACCGTGCCGTCCTGCCCGATCGAGAGGCCGGTCTCCTGCGGGTTGATGGTGATCGGTCCGCCCTCGCCCTGCACGGCGTAGCCGTCGCTGGTGACGAGGTTGCCCTGCGCGCTCACCTCGAAGGCGCCGTTGCGGGTGAAGCGCACGCCCTGCGGCGTCTGCACCGAGAAGAACGCCTCGCCCTGGATCGCCACGTGGGTCGGGTTGCCGTCCGGCTCGATCGCGCCCTGGCCGAGGTCGAGGGTCGTGCCCTGGTCGATCACGTAGGAGAGGCGGCGGTCGGCGCCCGAGAAGGTGTCGGCGCTCGCCGTCGGCATGAGGTACTCCTCGAAGCGCGTCGAGCGGCCCTTGAAGCCGGTGGTCGAGACGTTGGCCATGTTGTTGGCGATGACGTCGAGCTCGCGCTGAAGCGCCATTTGGCTCGATACGCCGACGAGGAGGGCATTCTGCATCTGAACTCGATCCGTCGTGCCGCGGTGGCGGCGAGGGGATATCCGCATCCCCCGTGCCAGATCGATCTTTTTGGATTTTGCGTGATTGATCAGGGCGTTGACCGTGTGCGGGACGTTTCTGCGGCACGACCGGATCGGACCGTCGGCAAAGCCGACCCGGCAGATTGTGCCGACTTAACGCCGCGTTAACCCTGCGGGCCGATACCGGAGGCTCGAACCGGCCCGCACCCGATAGGCGGGTACCCCAGCCATCAGCCGACGGACCACGGAACACCGCTCATGGCCAAGAAGCCCAAGAAAGCGGAAGCCGTCGAGGGGGCGCCCGGCGAGGCCGAGGCGCCCAAGAGCAAGAAGAAGCTCGTGATCATCGCCGCCGCCGCGGTGCTGCTCCTCGGCGGGGGAGGGGGCGCCTTCATGATGAAGAAGCGCGCCGCCGCGCAGGCCGAGACCGAGCACGCCGCCGACAAGGCCGAGGTGAAGCAGCCGTCCGTGTTCCTCGACGTGCGCGAGATGGTGATGAACCTCAGCCCCGAGCCCGGCTCCGACAAGGCCAAGTTCGCCAAGCTCCGCATCGCACTCGAGCTCAAGGACGCCAAGGTCGAGAACGAGGTGAAGCCGCTGATGCCCCGCGTCGAGGACGCGCTGCAGGTCTACATGCGCGACATGCGCAGCAGCGACATCTCCGGGTCGGTCGGCATGTACCGCCTCCGCGAGGAGTTGCTGAAGCGGGTCAACGTCGCGGTCTACCCCGCCAAGGTCGAGGCGGTGCTCTTCAAGGACGTGATCGTCCAGTAGCCGACGACCCCGCCGAGACCGCCCGCGCCGCAACCCAACCGAGCCCGCCATGGAACCCGACGACCCGAACGTGGAGGACGACTGGTCGGCGGCCCTGATCGAGCAGGGCGCCGAAGGCGGCGACGCGTCGCTCGCCGACGAGTGGGGCGCGGCGCTCGCCGAGCAGGGCACCACCCGCAACGCCAGCGACGTCGCCGCCGAGTGGGCGACGATGATCGAGGACGGGGAGAGCGACAACCTTCCCGAGCTCGCCGGCAACGACCGCATCCTCAGCCAGGACGAGATCGACGACGTCGTCGGCTTCTCCCTGCGCGAGCTGTCCGCATCCGGCGCGGGCGGCGTGCGCGCCATCGTCGATTCGGGCGTCGTCCAGTACGAACGCCTCCCGATGCTGGAGATCGTCTTCGACCGGATGATCCGGTTGCTGTCGACCTCGCTGCGCAACTTCTTCCAGGACAACGTCGAGGTGACCCTCGACAACATCACCTCCGTCCGCTTCGGCGACTACCTCAACGCCATCCCGCTGCCGACCCTGCTCGGGGTGTTCAAGGCCGACGCCTGGGAGAATTCCGGGCTGGTGACGGTGGAGTCGAACCTCGCCTACTCGACCCTGGACCTGCTGCTCGGGGGCAAGCGCGGCGGCACGTCGAGCCGGCTCGACGGGCGGCCCTTCACGACGATCGAGATGCAGCTCGTGCGGCGCCTGGTCGAGATCATCCTCGGCGACCTCGAGCTGTCGTTCCAGCCGCTTTCCCCGGTCAAGTTCGGGATCGACCGGATCGAGACCAACCCGCGCTTCGCCACGATCACCCGCCCGGCCAACGCCGCGATCCTGATCAGCCTGCGCCTCGACATGGACGGGCGCGGCGGCCTGCTCCAGATCCTGTTCCCCTACGCCACGATCGAGCCGATCCGTGAACTGCTCATGCAGAGCTTCATGGGCGAGAAGCTCGGCCGCGACCACGTCTGGGAGGGGCACCTCGCCACCGAGATCTGGCAGGCGGACATGACGATGGAGGCGGTGCTGCACGAGATGATGCTGCCGCTGAAGCGCGTCATGGCCCTCAAGGTCGGCGACACGCTGATGTTCGACGCCAAGCCCAGCGACCTGATCACGGTCCGCTGCGGCGAGTGGGCGCTGACGCAGGGGCGGATCGGGCGCGTCGACGACAGCATCGCGGTGCAGGTGACGCGGCCGTTGCGGCGCTCGCGCACCACGCTCCAGGCCTACGAGGCCTCGATGAACAACCGAAGCGACGCCTGAGATGGATTTTCGGTCATGAGCCTCCTCGTCACGCTCGCCGCCGACGGCCTCGTCGCGATCCTCCTCGTCGCCACCATCGTGTCGTCGATGAAGCTGTCGCGCCGCATCGTCCAGTTGAAGGGCGACGAGGCGGCGCTGCGCCAGACCATCGGCGACCTCATGGTGGCCACCGCCAGCGCCGAGCGCGCCATCGCGGGGCTGCGCAACACCCTGGACGAGTGCGACCGGACGCTCGCCGAGCGCCTCGGCACCGCCGAGCGCTACGCCGCCGACATCGCCGCTCAGGTCGAGGCCGGCGAGGGCGTGATCGCCCGCATCGGCGCGATCGTCACGCAGATGCGTGGTGCCGCGCCCCGACCGGCCGCCCCCGAGCCGGCACCGACGCGTCCGGCGCTCCACGTCGCCAGCGAGGCGCCGGTCTCCGACGGCCCGAACGGCGAACGCCTCGGCGCCGCCGCCGCCGCCGCCCTCGCCATGACCGAGCGCGCCCTCCATCGGGTGCGGAGCCGGGCCGCATGAGTGCGGGGCCCCCCGCCCGGACCGATCCGACGCGAACCGTGCCCGCTGCGGCCGACGGCGCGCGCGCGGCAAAGGCCGTCCGGGGAGCCAACAACGCGAAGGCGCTGACCGCGCTGGCGCGGGCACGGATGCGCCAGATCCGTCCGCTGCGCCTGCGGATGATCGATGCGGTCACGCTCGCCGCCGCCGGCCTGCTGGTGCTGAAGCTCGTCGGGATGTTCGTGGAGACGCCGCAGGTCGCGCCCGAACTGCCCGCCCTCGCGCAGGTGCTCGCCAAGGCCCGCATCGGCTACGAGCTGCTCGACCCCACCACCACCGGGTCGGTGACGCCCAAGGAGGCGCCGAAGGGCGAGGCCAAGGCGCCCGAGCCGCCGCAGGCCCAGCCGCCGATGCCGGAACCCGTCTCGCTGACGGAGCGCGCGCTGCTGGAGAAGCTGGGCGCCCGGCGCGACGCGCTGAAGCAGAAGAGCGACGAGCTGGAACTGCGCGAGAAGATGCTCGGCGAGGCCGAGCGCAAGCTCGAGACCGGCCTCGGCGACCTCAAGCAGGCCGAGGACAAGGTGGACACCGCCGGCAAGGCCAAGGCCGACGCCGAGAAGGCCGGCCTGAAGAACCTCGTGACGATGTACGAGACCATGAAGCCGAAGGACGCCGCCCGCGTCTTCGACCGCCTCGGGCAGGAGGTGCTGGTGTCGCTCGTCCTGGCGATGAACCCGCGCAAGATGGCCGAGGTGCTGGCGCTGATGCAGCCGGACGCCGCCGAGAAGCTCACCGTGGCGCTGGCCAACCGCGCCCGCGGCGTCGCCGGCCCGCAGGCCGCCGCCGGCGGAGCGCTCGGCCCGAACGAGTTGCCGGCGATCGAGCCGGGCGGTCGCTGAGCCAAGCGAATTTCTTGCGCGCGCGTCTCGGTTCCATGGTCGGGATTCGCGTCGTCAGGTGCAGCCGCCAATCCCGTGCTGGCACCCGGATTCACACATCTCCGCGTCTGGCGGTTCGCTGTGCGCCCATCCCCTCTCCCCGCCAGCGGGGAGAGGGCTTTGCCGACCCCGTCGTCGGCAGAGCGAGGCGGCAGCCGACGGTGAAAGGGGCGCCGCCGAATGAGGCTCTACCGGAAGCTCCCCCTCACCGTCGCTTCGGCTTCGCCTCCGCTTCCCGGCTGCACGACGAGGTCCGTGCGGGCCTCTCCCCGCCCGCGGGGAGGAGGGGGGAGGTT
>NZ_VRVF01000086.1:0-18348 GCF_008040045.1 Methylobacterium sp. WL8
GGCGGGGCGCCGTCGCCGCCGCCGCGCCACAGGGCGGCGCCGGCCGCCAACGCCGGCAGGATGATGGCCAGGGCGAGCGAAGGCGCGCGGGCGTAGGCGAGCTTCGCCTCGGCCCGGGCCAGGGCCGCGCGGGTCGCCGCCGCCTTTTCGGCGATGCGGGCGCGCTCGAGGGTCGCGGAGCCGTGAATCCGCACCGCCGGCATCCGCCGTACGAGGTCCCCGAGCGTCCGCTCGGCGAGCGCGCTCGACCGCAGGCGGAGCGCGCCGCGCGCGGCCGAGCGGCGGAGGATCAGCTCGCGCGCCAGCGCAGCCGCGAACAATCCCACCGCCGTGGCGGGGACGAGGCGCGGCGCGGCGAGCGCTGCGAAGCCGAGGGCGACGAGGATCGCGCCCAGCGCCATCGCCGGGACGAGGATGCCGATGGCGAGCAGGCCGTCGATCCGGCCGAGCGTCTGCCCCAGGAGGCCGGCGAGGCCGCGCGCCTCCTCGCGGGCGCCCGGGGGCGCATCGAGGATCGCCGCGGTCGCGGCCTCCCGCAGGCGGAAGACGGCGCGTCCCTGCGCCGAGAAGGACAGGACGGCGACGAACCAGCCGAGGCCTGCGAGCGCGATCGCGCAAGCCGAAAGGCCGAGGAAGGCGGCGCGCTCGAGGTCGAGCGGTGCCAGGCTCCACCCCGGGAACAGGACGAGGTCGTCCGCGACGCGGGGGATCGCGACGCGCAGGAACACCAAAGCCGTGGCCTCGTCGTGGCCGAGGGTGTGGACGAGGTCGCGCAGGCAGAGCAGCGCGAGGATGCAGAGCGGGCCGCCGAGGCCGAGCGCCAGCGCGACCGCGGCGACGTGGCGCCCGCGCGCCGCACGCCAGGCGAGGACGATCGGATCAGGCTCCATGGCCGCTCACGTGGTCGAAAGGGTCCGCATCGGCTGTCCCGAGCGGCCGCCTGATCGCAGGCCGCATCGGAGCGCATAGGCGCTCTTCGAGCCCGCGGAAAGCGCGCCACCGCACGCGACCCGCTCAGCCGGTGAACGCGGCCAATCGCCCCCTGTCGTTCAGCTTGGAATTCTTCCATAGAGCCGACCGTCGATCGGGCAAGAGCGAACCTGCGTCGCATTGCATCGACACCGCGGAACGGGTCATGCTTCGTCGGCGGTTCGGGGGCATCGAAACGCAGAGTTCTGACATCTTGGCGACGCGACCCACCGAAGACATCCACCGGTTCCGGTCCCAGCGGGCCGTGGGCTGATGGCGCAGCTGTTCTCACCCGGCGCCGACGCGATCTATCGGCTCGCCCTGCTCACCGGCGTCGCGTGCCTCGCCGGAATCCCGATCGTCGCCGCGGGCATCGTCCGATCGGACTACGTCACCGGCGTCGGCATCGCGCCGGCCCAGCCGGTGCCGTTCAGCCACAAGCACCATTCGGGCGAGCTCGGGGTCGACTGCCGCTACTGTCACACCACGGTGGAGACGCAGGCCACCGCCGGCATCCCGCCGACCCATACCTGCATGACCTGCCATTCGCAGATCTGGACCGGGTCGGACATGCTCAAGCCGGTGCGCGACAGCTTCGCCCGCGACGAGCCGCTGCAATGGGTGCGCCTCAACAAGCTGCCGAGCTACGTCTACTACAACCACTCCGTGCACGTGACGAAGGGGATCGGCTGCTCGACCTGCCACGGCGACGTCACCAGCATGCAGATGACCTACCGCGCCAACGCCTTCGAGATGCAGTTCTGCCTCGATTGCCACCGCGACCCGGCGAAGTACGTCCGCCCGCAGGACCAGGTCTGGAACATGACGTGGAAGCCGCCCGCGAACCAGGCGACGCTCGGGCCGGAACTCGTCGCCAAGAACCACATTCAGGGAGGTGAGCGCCTCACCGAATGCGCGATCTGTCATCGCTGATGGAGACGGACCGCACATGACCGGGCACCACGACATCGGCGCGATCCGCGCCCGCCTCGCGTCCGGCGACGGGCCTTCCTTCTGGCGCAGCCTCGACGCCGTCGCCGACACCGCCGAGTTCCGCAGCTACCTCGAAGCCGAGTTCCCGGCCGCCGCGCGGCTCGCCGCGGCGCCGGAGCGGCGCGGGTTCCTGAAGCTGATGGCGGCCTCCTTCGCGCTCGCCGGCCTGTCGGCCTGCGATTCCGGAGACGGGCGCCACAACGAGCTGCCCTACGTCAACGCGCCGGAGCGGATCGTTCCCGGCGCCCCCTTGAGCTACGCCTCGTCGGCGCTGTTCGACGGGTTCGCAAACGGCATCCTCGTCACCACCCGCAACGGCCGGCCGCTGAAGATCGAGGGCAACCCCGACCATCCCTGGAGTCGGGGCGGCACCGACATTCTGGCGCAGGCCTCGGTGCTGGGCCTCTACGACCCGTTCCGCTCGCAGGCCGTCCAGCATATCGGGCGGCCGAGTTCCTGGGCGGCGTTCCAGGGCGCGATGCTCGCGCAGATGCCGGTCTGGCAGGCCAAGGGCGGCGAAGGCCTCGCCCTCCTCACCGGTCCCGTGACCTCGCCGTCGCTCCAGGCCGAGATCGCACGGATGCGGGAGACCTATCCGGCGATGCGCTGGTACGTCAGCGCAGGCGTCGCGCGCGACAGCCTGTACGACGGGGCCAAGCGCGCCTTCGGCCGTCCGGTCGAGACGCTCCTCGACTTTACAAGCGCACGGACCATCGTCGCGCTCGACGGCGACATCCTCGATCTCGGCCCCGGCCAGGTCGGGCTGTCGCGGCGCTGGAGCGAGGCGCGCAAGGCGTCCTATGCGGCCGGCCACCTCCTCACCCTGCATGCCGCGGCGGCAACGCCGACCTTGACGAGCGCCAAGGCCGACTACGCCGTGGCGGTCCCGGGAGCCCGCATGGAAGCGCTCGCGCGGGACCTGCTGAGCCTCGCTGAGGGCGGTTCGGCGTCGTCCGCCGACGGCGCCTCCGAAGCCTGGCTGAAGCGTGCCTTCGCGGCGCTGAACGAAGCCCGCGGCGCCGGCATCGTCACAGCGGGCCTGTGCGGGTCGCCGGAGCTGCACGCGCTCGTCCACCGGCTGAACGGCGCGCTGGGGAATGCCGGCACGACGGTCCGCCACACCGCGCCGGCCCAGGCGATCGGCGCCGGAGCGCTCCGCGACCTCAGCACGGCCATGGCGGAGGGTTCGGTCGAGACCCTGATCGTGCTCGGCGTGAACCCGGTCTACGAGGCGCCGGGCGCCCTGGGGTTCGCGCAGGCGATGGAGCGCGTGCCGCTCAAGATCCACACCGGGCTCTACTACGACGAGACCGCGGCCCATTCGGACTGGCACCTGCCGCTGGCGCATCCG
This sequence comes from Methylobacterium sp. WL8, assembly GCF_008040045.1. Lineage (NCBI taxonomy): Bacteria > Pseudomonadati > Pseudomonadota > Alphaproteobacteria > Hyphomicrobiales > Methylobacteriaceae > Methylobacterium > Methylobacterium sp. WL8. The sequence continues at coordinate 3,314 of NZ_VRVF01000086.1, forward strand.
CTCGAATCCTGGGGCGACGCCCGCTCGCTCGACGGCACCGTCAGCCTGGTCCAGCCGACGGTCGCGCCGCTCTACAACGGTCGCTCCGCGAACGAGATGCTGGCCTTCCTCGATCGTGGAACGATCGCGAACGGCCTCGACCTGCTGAAGCGGCAGATGCGCGGTGGATCGGAGGACGACACCGCGTTCCAGGCACGCTTCGAGGACGCCCTGCGCAGCGGCTTCCTGCCCGACAGCGCCGCGAAGCCGGAAACGATGGCGTTGACCGCCTCGGGGCCGGCGCCAACCGTGGCGCCGTCAAGCGACGATGCCATCGAGGTGGTGTTCCGCCCGGACCCGACGGTCTGGGACGGGACGCTGGCCGACCTCGGCTGGCTGCAGGAACTGCCGAAGCCGCTTACCAAGATCGTGTGGGAGAACGTCGTCGGCATCAGCCCGAAGCTCGCCGAGCGGCGCAGCCTCGCCAACGGCGACATCGTGCGGATCGCGGCGGACGGACACGCGATCGAGGGGCCGGCCTGGATCACGCCGGGCCAAGCCGAGAACACGGTCAGCCTCTCGCTCGGCTACGGCCGCGACGTGCCCGACCACCTCTCGCGGGGCCTCGGCTACGACGCCAACGCGCTGCGACCGGCGATGGACCCGTGGCTGCTGGCGGGCGCGACGCTGGAGAAGACCGGCCGCCGCCGGCTGCCCGCGACGACGCAGGATCTCGGCACGATGGAGGGCATGGACCTCGTCCGCGTCCAGCGTCAGGGCGCGGAGCCGGTCGGCGACACCAAAGCCTACGAACTGGCCTCGTTCTATCCCAAGCCCGCCGCTGCGGGGCGCGGCGCGACCGCAGCCTGGGCGATGGCGATCGACCTCGACGCCTGCATCGGCTGCAACGCCTGCATCACAGCCTGCCAATCCGAGAACAACATCCCGGTCGTCGGGCGCGAGGAGGTCGAGCGCGGCCGCTGGATGGGCTGGCTGCGGGTCGACCGCTACTACGCGGGCGATCTCGATGCGCCGGACACGCATTTCCAGCCGGTGCCCTGCATGCATTGCGAGAACGCGCCGTGCGAGGTCGGCTGCCCGGTCGAGGCGACGCTGCACGACAGCGAGGGCCTCAACCTGCAGGTCTACAACCGCTGCGTCGGCACCCGGACGTGCCAGAGCTACTGCCCGTACAAGGTCCGCCGCTTCAACTACCTCGACTACACCGGCGACATGCCCGCGGTGGCCCAGCAGCAGCGCAACCCGGACGTGACGGTTCGCGCCCGCGGCGTGATGGAGAAGTGCACCTACTGCGTCCAGCGCATCGCCGCCGCCCGCATCGACTCGGCCAAGGACGCGCACGCGCCGATCCCCGACGGAACCGTCGAGACCGCCTGCCAGGGCGCCTGTCCGACCCGCGCCATCACCTTCGGGAACCTGTCCGATCCGGAAAGCCAAGTTAACAAGGCGCGGGGCGACGGACGCAATTACGCCCTGCTCGGCGACCTGAACACGCGCCCGCGGACGACCTACCTCGCGAGCCTCGCGCCCGCGGCCAGGGAGGGCTGACGGCATGTCGGGCGCCATCCTCCAGCCACCCTCCGGTGCCGGCCTGATCGCGCAGGACGCGACGCTGCACGGCATCGGCCGTGCGGTGGCGGAGGTCCCGCTGACGCATCCGTCGAACCGGCGCTGGTGGATCGCCTTCGCCGGCGCGCTCGCCCTGCTCGGGCTGTTCGGCGGCGTGCTCGCCTACCTGCTCTTCACCGGCGTCGGCATCTGGGGCAACAACAACGCCGTCGTCTGGGCGCTGGACATCGCGAGCTACGATTGGTGGATCGGTGTCGCCAGCGGAAGCCTGCTCGTCTCGGCGGTGCTTCTGCTGCTCGGCGCGGAGTGGCGCGGCGCCGTCAACCGGGTCGCCGAGACGGTCGCCCTGCTCTGCACCTGCGCCGCCGGACTCTACCCGATCATCCATCTCGGGCGGCCGTGGTTCTTCTTCTGGAACCTGCCCTACCCGAATACCTACGCCCTCTGGCCGCAGTTCCGCTCGCCGCTCCTTTGGGACGCGATCGACATCGTGTCCTACCTCGTGGTCTGCGTGAGCCTCTGGTACATCGGGCTGCTGCCCGATCTCGCATCGCTGCGCGACCGCGCCGTCGAGGATGCGCTGGCTCAGGAGAAGGCGCACGGCCGTTCCCGGAAGCGTGCTTTGCTGAAGGCGCGGGCCTACGGGATCGTCGCATCCGGATGGCGCGGGTCGGCGGCGCATTGGCAGCTCTGGGTCCAGGCCTACCGTACGATCGCGCTGCTCGGCGTCCTGTTGGTTGTCTCGTTGCAGACCGGTGCTTCGGTGATGCTCGCGGGCTCGGTGATGCCCGGTTGGCACGACACGATCCTGCCGGTGACCTTCCTGGTCAACGCGGTGTTCTCGGGCGTCGGCGTCACCGCCGCGGTGGTGGTGCTCGTACGCTCGGTCTACCGCCTCGACGGGTTGATCTCGGACCGCCACCTCGAAATCCTCGCCCGGCTGATGCTGTGCCTCGGATGCGCCAGCCTCTACTGCTACGCGACCGAGTTCTTCTCGACGTTCCTGCATGGCGACGCGCGTGAACGTGGCGTGCTGGTCCGGCGGATGACGGGGGAGCACGCCTGGGCGTTCTGGACCGTCGTGGCCTGCCTGCTGATCCCGGCCCAGGCCTTCTGGTCGGCCCGCATGCGCCGGTCGACGCTCGCCGTCGCCGCGATCGGCCTCCTCGTCGCGGTCGGCGCCTACGCCGACCACGTGATGGTGCTCGTGGTGACCCTGGCCCAGGACTTCCTCCCCTCGTCGCGCCTCGCCTACAGCGAGACGATCTGGGGCGTTGCCACCTTCGCGGGGTCCGTCGGGCTGTTCCTCACCCTCCTGCTGCTGTTCCTGCGCTACCTGCCGGCGGTCTCGATCACCGAAAGCCGGCGCCTGGCGCTCGCCGTGACGCCGACCGCGGCTGCGGCCGAGCGAAAGCCCGTGCGAGAGTCCGAGATGCGACCGCTCGCCGAAGAGCGCGACGAAGCGCAGGACGCGCCGCTTTGGGGCGTCAGCGCCGCCTTCGCCTCGGAAGCCGACCTCGCGGCGGCGGTAAGCGCGTTGTCCGGACTCGACGCGTCGCACGTCCACCTCAGCGCCCACGGCCCGGTGCCGATGCCGCGCGTGGTCCGGACGCTCGGCATCGCAGGCCGCTCGATCCGGGCCTACGCGATCTTGGGCGCGCTCGCCGGCGGCGCCGCCTTCTACGGCATGTGCGTCTACGCGACCGCCTACGACTACGTGTTCCTGATCGGCGGGCGCCCGCGCTTCTCGTGGCCGTCCTTCGTCGTGCCGAGCCTGTCCTTCGCGATGATGAGCGGGACGATCGCCGTCCACCTCGCCTTGCTGATCCTGAACCGCCTGCCGCGGCTGAACCATCCGGCGTTCAACATTCCCGGCTTCCTGCGGGCGACCGACGACCGCTACTTCCTCTCCGCGGAAGCCCGGGGCGAACGCTTCGACGCCGACCGCATCGTGCGCAAGCTCGCGGCGCTGCCCGCGGAGGCCGGGCGCCCTCTCGACATCCGGCGGGTGCCGCGATGAGACGGCTCCTCGCCCTGCTCGCCCTCGCACCGCTCGCGGCTTGCGGCGAAGCCAACATGGCCGAGCAGCCCAGCGCCAGGACCTGGGACAAGAACAACTTCTTCCCGCAAGGGATGACGATGCGGCAACCGGTGGCGGGCACCGTGCCGCGAAACGATCCGGCCAAGGCGGCGCCCCAGCCGGCGACCATCACGGAGAGCCTGTTGACGCGCGGTCGGGAGCGCTACGGCATCTTCTGCACGCCCTGCCACGGCGCCTCCGGCGACGGCCGCGGGATGATCGTCGCGCGCGGTTTCCCCTCCGCCGGTCAGCTCACCACGGAACGCCTGCGCCAGGCGTCGGCGGACGACCTCTACCGGGCGATCTCGCAGGGGCACCGGGCGATGTACGGGATGGGCCAGATGATCCCCTCCGCGGATCGCTGGGCGATCGTCGCCTACGTCCGCGCCCTGCAGCGCAGCCAGGATGCCGCCGTGGCGGCCCTGCCGCCCGAGGACCGGGCGAAGCTGGAGGCGTCGCGATGAACGCCCGGAACGCCGCGGCCGCGGGCCGCAACCCCGTCGGCGCGCTGCTCCTCGGCCTCGGGGCGTTGGTCCTCACCGTGCTGACGGCCGGCTGGCGCGGGGCGGCGGCGTCCTACCTCGCGGCCTGGCTGGCGCTGCTCGCCCTGCCGGTGGGCGCGCTTCCGATCGCCATCGTGCTGGAGCGCTTCGGCTTGCGCCGGCACGACCACGGCGAGGGCGAGCTGTCGAAGGCCCTGCGCCGGCTCGTCGCGCTGATGCCGGTCGCCGCCATCCTGGGCATTCCCATTCTGGTCGGCATCGGACGGATCTATCCCTGGACCGACGCCGCCCCGGAAACGCCGTTGGCGGCGGTCTGGTTCACGGTTCCGCTCTTCGCCCTGCGCGTGGTCGCGTACCTCGCAGCATGGGTCTGGCTCGCCGCCCGCTTCGTGGTGCCGGCGGAGGATCGCGCCGACGGACGCACGGTTTCTAGCGTCGCCCTGCACGCGGTCGTCGGCACCCTCGCCGTCACCGATCTGGTCGGATCGCTCGATCATCGACTCGGCTCCAGCCTCGAAGGCCTCCTCGTGCTGACGGCCTGGAGCGGGCTCGCGCTGGCGGCGGCGATCCTGCTGGCGCCCGAGGAGCCCGCTCCGATCGGGCGCGGACGCGCGGTCCCGGGGCAGGACCGGCTGGTGCCGCTCGTCGTCCTGCTGAGCCTGTGGGCCTTCCTGCACTTCGTGCAGTTCTTGATCGTGTGGTCTGCGAACCTGCCGCAGGAGGTGATGTGGTACTTCGCTCGCGGCGGCTGGCTCGGACGCGCCTTCGCCGGCTTCGGCGGCGCCGTGGTGCTGCTCGGCGCGTTGGCGACGCTCCGCCCGGGACGCCCGACGACGCGGGTTCTCGCGGCCCTGACGGTCGTGCTCCACGCCGTCGAGATGTTCTGGTTCGTGACGCCCGCCCTGCGCGACCGCTTCGTGATCCGCATGAGCGATGTCTTCGCCGCGGTGGCCGTCGGGTGCCTCGGCCTCGCGCTGCGTCCGCTCGTCCGACGCTTGGTGCCGCTCGCTTCGCCCCGACGCCGCCGGAGCGCCGCCGCATGAGCACCGACCGGACGCAACGACGCTACGGCTTCGTCTCGACGATCATCGCCGGCCTGTCGGGTCTGCGCGGGCCAGCCGCCGCGTCCAGGCCGCGGCAGTCATCCGAGAAGGACGAGTCCTCCGGCGGGCCGGGCTACGAGGTTTCCGACGTCAACGTCGGCAACACCGCTCGGGTGATGGCTGGGCTCATGGTCACCGCGTTGGTCGTGATCGGTGGGATGGTGTGGCTGAGGACCTTCGTGGCCGCGGACCAGCGCCAAGCCCTGCCGAAGCTGACGGCGCAGCAGACCTCGCGGCTCGTGCCGCCACCGCCGAACCTGCAGGCCGACCCCTATGCCGACCTCGACGCCGAGCGTGCGGCGGAGAACCGGCGGCTCGACGGCTACGCCTTCCTCGACGCCTCGCGCCAGCGTGCGCGCATCCCGATCGACCGGGCCATGGCCCTGACGGTCGGCCGAACGCTGGACCCTTGAGCCGATGACGCCGACGCACGCAGCCCTCGAGCTTTGGCCGGCCGCGGCCTCCGCCGTCGCGGTCGAGACCGACTACCTGATCCTCGCCTTCACGGTACTCACCCTGGTGCTGACCGTGCCGGTGTTCCTGGCGATCACGTGGTTCGCCATCCGCTACCGCGACGGGCAGGAGGCGAACCGCGACACCAGCGGCATCCGCTCGAATCTGATCGAGATCAGCTGGATGCTGATCCCGTTCCTGCTGACGCTGATCTTCTTCGTCTGGGGCGCGCGACTCTTCGTCATGTCGAAGAACCCACCGCCGGACGCGATGGTGATCGAGGCGATCGGCCGGCAATGGATGTGGAAGTTCCAGCATCCCACCGGACAATCCGAGATCAACGACCTGCACGTGCCGATGGGTCAGCCGGTCAAGCTGCGGATCATCAGCCAGGACGTGATCCACGCCCTCTACCTGCCGGCGCTGCGGATGCAGATGGCGGCTTTGCCCGACAGGTACACCGAGCTCTGGTTCAAGGCCGACAAGCCCGGCACCTTTCACCTCTACTGCTCGGAATATTGCGGCACCGACCACTCGGCGATGGACGGCAACCTGACGATCCTGAGCCAGGGCGACTACCAGGAATGGCTGACGCATTCCGGCGCCCAGCAATCCAAGGTCGCCGCCGGCAAGGCGATCTACGACGCCTACGGCTGCGGCACCTGCCACAACGAAGGCTCGACCGTGAAGGCGCCAAAGCTCGCCGGCCTCTACGGACGCGACGTGCGGCTCGCCGACGGGCGCACGGTCACGGCCGACGAGGACTACCTTCGCGAGAAGATCCGCAACCCCAACGGCAACCGGCTCGCCGAAGGCTACAAGCAGATCATGCCGAGCTTCGCCGGCGTGATCCCCGAAGACGACCTCGGCCGCCTGATCGACTTCCTGAAATCGAACACCCGCACCGTGGGCGACGCAGCGTCCGGAGAGGCCACGCGATGAGCGCATCGGGCACCGTCGACAGCGGGCTCGCCAACCGCGAGCCGCACGCACCGGAGGCGACGCTCGATCGCCCCGCCGACTACCTGCACGCGGAATCGACCCTGCGCTCGTGGTTTCTCACCACCGACCACAAGCGCATCGCGATCCTCTATCTCGCCTCGATCACCGCCTTCTTCATCGTCGGCGCCGTCGCCGCCGGCGTGGTGCGCCTAGCGCTGGTCGTGCCGAACGGCGCGGTGATGACCAACGACACCTACAACAAGGCCTTCACCATCCACGGCGTGGTGATGGTGTGGTTCTTCCTGATCCCGTCGATTCCGGCGACCTTCGGCAACTTCCTGATCCCGCTGATGATCGGTGCCAAGGACCTCGCCTTCCCCAAGCTGAACCTGACCAGCTGGTACGTCTTCATGACGGGGGCGCTGTTCACCATGGTCTCGGTGGTGCTCGGCGGCATCGACACCGGCTGGACCTTCTACGCGCCGCTCTCCACCGCCTTCTCGAACGGTTGGGTCCTGCCCGCCCTGATCGGCGTGACGATCGTCGGGTTCTCGTCGATCCTGACGGGGCTGAACTTCGTCGTCACGATCCACACCATGCGGGCGACCGGCATGACGTGGTTCAAGCTGCCGATCTTCGTCTGGACCCACTACGCCACCAGCCTGATCTTCCTGCTGGCGACGCCGGTCATCACCACGGCGCTGATCCTGCTGATCATGGAGCGCGCCTTCCACATCGGGGTGTTCGATCCGGCCTTCGGCGGCGACCCGGTGCTGTTCCAGCACCTGTTCTGGTTCTACTCGCACCCGGCCGTGTACATCATGGTCCTGCCGGGCATGGGGGTGATCTCGGAGATCGTCCCGGCCTTCGCCCAGAAGAAGCTCTTCGGCTACCGCTTCGTCGCCTACGCCGCGATCGGGCTCGCCTCGGTGACGTTCTTCGTCTGGGGCCACCACATGTTCATCAACGGGCAGAGCGACCTGGCCTCGCTCGCGTTCTCGGCGCTCTCCTTCGCGGTCGCCGTTCCCTCGGCGGTGAAGGTCTACAACTGGACCGCGACGATCCATAAAGGCAAGCTCCGCCTCGACACGCCGATGCTCTACGCGATGGGCTATATCGGCCTTTTCGTGCTCGGCGGCCTTACGGGCCTGTACCTGGCGACGCTGGCGATCAACCAGCACATCCACGCGACCTACTTCGTGGTCGCCCACTTCCACTACATCATGGTCGGCGGCACGGTGCTGGCGTTCCTCGGCGGGCTGCACTTCTGGTGGCCGAAGTTCACCGGCCGGATGTACAACGAGGCCTGGGGGCGGATCTCGGCGCTGCTGATCTTCCTCGGCTTCAACGTCACGTTCTTCCCGCAATTCATCCTCGGCTACCTCGGCATGCCGCGGCGCTACGCGACCTACCCGCCGGAATTCCAGTTGCTCAACGTCTTGTCCTCGGCGGGGGCGACGATCCTGGCTGCGGGGTACATCTTCCCGATGCTCTACCTCGTCTATTCCTTGTGGTTCGGCAAAAAGGCGCCGGCAAACCCCTGGGACGCCAAGGGGCTCGAATGGGAGACCGCCTCGCCACCGCCCACCCTGAATTTCACGTCGCCACCCGTGGTGCCGCGGGTGCCTTACGACTATCCGATCCAGGAGCAGGAAACGAAGGCGCAGCACCGATGAGCCAGCTTCGATGAGCGCGCGGCTCGCCGACGGCGTCGGCACCGAACGCGCCCACCACTTCGAGACCGTGGCCCAGCAGCGCTACGCCGCCACGCTCGGGATCTGGGCTTGGCTGATCACCGAGTTGCTGTTGTTCGCGGCTCTGTTCCTCGTGGCGCTGATCGTGCGGATCCAGCATCCGGAGGCGACGCAAGAGGCGGCGCGCCACCTCAAGTTCTGGATCGGTGCGGTCAACACGGTGGTGCTGATCGTCTCCAGCCTTACCATGTCGATGGCGATCGAGTTCTCGCGGCTCGGCTGGCAGCGGGCGATGGTGCGGGCGATGCTGGCGACCGCGGCTTTGGGCAGCCTGTTCCTCGTGCTGAAGGGCTACGAATACTACGCCGACTATACGGAGCACATGATGCCGTTCCTCGGTTCGCGCCCGTACGAGCTGGCCGCGTCGCCCGCGTCGCGCCTGTTCGTGAACCTGTATTACGTCGCCACGCTGCTGCACGGGCTCCACCTGCTCACCGGCATCTCGCTGCTGCTCGGCATGACCTGGATGGCGTCGAAGGCAGGGTTCCTGTCGCGGCACCAGAACTGGATCGAGATCTACGGCCTCTACTGGCACTTCATCGACCTGATCTGGATCATGGCCTTCCCGATCCTCTACGTCGTCAACCGGTAGCCCGATGCGCAATCCGCTCGCGACCCTTTCGGACGACGACCGCGCTCTGCTGAAGGCGCGACTGCGCAAGCCGGTGCTCAGCTTCCTGGCGCTGATGGGCCTACTGGCAGTCAACGTCACGCTCGGCGCGACCCTGCCGTTCGAGCAGGTCTGGACGCTCGAGCTCGTCGTCGTCGCCGCGATGGCGCTCGTCGTCCTCCTCGTCTCGATGGAGGTGCTCCACGAGCCGCCGCTGGTGAAGCTGTTCTCGGGCCTCGGCTTCTTCTGGGTCGCGATCATGGTCGGCATGACGTTGACGGATTACCTCGGCCGCTGACGCAAGCGCGCGGTTCGCGGTTGTTCGCTGCGGCAAACGCACCTAAACCGGAGCGGACCTCCGGGCGGCGGACGATCCGCGCCGAGGCCCCGCCCGACCAGGTAAGTTTCCGAGACGATGTGCGAATTGCTCGGCATGAGCGCGAACGTGCCCACCGACATCCGCTTCTCGTTCGCGGCTCTGGCGCGGCGCGGCGGCGAGACCGGTCCGCATGCGGACGGTTGGGGCATCAGCTTCTACGAGGGGCGCGGCTGCCGCAGCTTCCACGAGCCGGAGCCGAGCGCGAAATCCGAGTTGGCGCGGCTGCTGCGCGACTACAAGATCAAGAGCCGCATCGTCATCGGGCACGTGCGCAAGGCCAACCGCGGCCGCGTCAGCCTGGAGAACACCCATCCGTTCTCGCGCGAGCTTTGGGGCCGGCGCTGGACCTTCGCGCATAACGGCCAGCTCAAGGGCGTGAAGAAGCTGCCACTCGGCGGGTTCATGCCGATCGGCTCGACCGACAGCGAGTACGCCTTCTGCTGGATGCTGGGCCGCCTGCAAGCGCGCTTCTCCGCCCTGCCCAAGCCCGCCCTGCTCGACCGCGCTGTGGCCGACCTCAGTGCGGAGCTTCACGCGCTCGGCGTCTTCAACATGCTGCTGTCCGACAGCCGGACCCTCTACGCCCATTGCGGCAAGCGGCTCTGCTACCTCACCCGACGGGCGCCGTTCGGCACCGCGACGCTGATCGACGAGGACTGGCGCGTGGACTTCGCGCAGGAGACCACCGAACGCGACGTGGTCTCCGTCGTGGCGACGCAGGCGTTGACCCGCGACGAGTGCTGGACGGACCTCGCGCGCGGCGACGTCATCACCCTGCGCGACGGCGCGATCCGGCTGCTGAAACCCGGCGCGCCGGCCGCAGCCACCGTGGTGGTCGCCCCGAAGCCCTGTTGAGGCAAGGTCCGATGCACTCGGATGTGACGGTCCGCGAAGGTGCAAGCGGGGCTGCGATAGGTTAAACACACACCATGACCGGAGCGGCGCTGGCGCGAGCCGCGAACGTCCCGCCTCGCGGGTCCGGACCGCCCGCGAGCCCGCTTTAAGACCGTAGATTGCGACGCATCATGACCCGCGACGAGACCGACACTCTTCCGAGCCAGTCTGAAAACGGCGGCAAGGATGCGCGGCCCAACCTGTCGCACACCATCCGCTCGCATCTCGGCGACCACCTGCGCAGCGCCTACGACACGCTGGGCCAGACCGAGCTGCCGAGCCGCTTCGCCGAGCTGATCGCGAAGCTCGAGGCGGCGCTCAAGGCCCGCGGCGAGGCGATCGAGCCGGAATTTCGCAACGGCCTGCTCGCCGCCGTCCCGTCGCTGCGTGCCTTCGCGCTGTCGCTGACCTCGAACCCGGCGCGCTCGGACGACCTCGTGCAGGATACGCTGATGAAGGGCTGGCAGCACCGCGCCCGCTTCCAGCCCGGCACCAACCTGAACGCCTGGCTGTTCACGATCCTGCGCAACATCTTCTACTCGGATCACCGCAAGCGCGTCCGCGAGGTCGAGGATCAGGATGGCTCCTACGCCGCGCGGCTGGCCACGGCCCCGCACCAGGGCGACCGCCTCGACGTCGAGGATCTACAGACGGCGCTCGCCAAGCTCCCGCCCGACCAGCGCGAGGCGCTGGTTCTGGTGGGCGCCGAGGGCGTCTCCTACGAGGAGGCGGCGACGATCATGGGTTGCAAGGTCGGCACCGTGAAGAGCCGCGTCAGCCGGGCCCGCGGGCGGCTCGCCGAACTGTTGGGCTACGACGAGGAAGACCTCGGCTCCGACCGGTTCATCCAGTCGGCGATGCCCAAGGACGCTTGAAAAGACGCGTGAGAACCGGTCCTTTTTGACGCATCCGTTTCCGGGGGTCGTGCGTTACCGGCCCGAGACTCGCCCAGCGTCGAACGGCGCGGCGGGCATCGGAACACGGAGTTTTACCATGCAGTTCAAGTCCATCCTGGCCGCCTCGGCCCTCGTCCTCGCCCTGCCGCTCGCCGCGCAGGCCCAGGGCACCATCCGCGGGGCCGAGCGCGGCGCCGAGACCGGCTCCGACATCGGCGGCCCGATCGGCGGGATCGTCGGCGGCGCGGTGGGCGCGGCGACCGGCACCGTCGGCGGCATCCTCGGCGTCGACATGCAGCCGCGCTTCCGCAGCTACGTCCGCGAGCGCAACGTGCGCTCCTACGATTACGACGGCCGCGTCGCGGTCGGCACCACCCTGCCGGGCGACGGCGTGACCTATTACGACGTGCCCGACGAGTACCGCGTCCAGGCCGGCACCCGCTACACCGTGATCAACAACCGCCCGGTTCTGGTCGATCGCGGCCACCGCATCGTCGAAGTGATCGACTAACTTTTTCAGCCTCCACCAATCCGAGAGGGCTCCGGGGCGATACGCCTCGGGGCCCTTTTCGTTGGTACGCTGCCGTGCAACGCTTTGCCGCATCGCCCGTTAGGGTTCTGACGGCGAACGGGAATTCTGAAACCATGGACGACGACGCCATCGACGCGAAGGCCGGCCTGCCGGAACCGGTTCGCGACCACCTCGGCCAGCAGCTCCGCTCGATGCTGACGGTGGGCCAGGAGAAGCCGCGCTTCCTCGGTGACGACCCTGCCCCCGATGAGACCTTCGCGCCGCAGCTGCAGCGCCTCGAGACCCGGCTGAAGACCCACGAGGAAGGCACCGGCGCCGTCGAGCACGCCCTCGACCGCATCCTCGACGCGTTCGGCGTCACCCCCGAGGACGACAAGCCGGCGGCCTGAACACCGCCTCCGCGCTCAAACCTTGGGGCGCGTCGCCAGCAGGTCGCGGATCTCGCCCAGGATCTTCACGTCCGCCGGCACTTCGGCGATCGCCTCGGGCTTGGCCTCTTCCTTGGTCTGGAGCTTGTTCATCGCGCGGATGACCAGGAACAGCACGAAGGCGACGATCATGAAGTTGATCGCCACGGTGATGAACTGGCCGTAGCCGATCACCGCGCCCTGCTTCTTCGCCTCGGCATAAGCTGCGCCGGCTTGGACCTTCGAGGAAAGCGGCAGGTAGTAGTTCGAGAAGTCGAGGCCGCCGGTGATCGCGCCGATCATCGGCATGAACACGTCCTGCACCGCCGAGGTCACGATCGCCCCGAAGGCGGCGCCGATGATCACGCCGACGGCGAGGTCGACCACGTTGCCGCGCAGCGCGAACTTCTTGAACTCTTCGAGCACGGCGGCCCCCCTCACGTTTCAGCGGGCAAAACCTATCGCAAGTTGCGCGCCGGCCTCAAGGCGAAAGGAATATTGTCCACCGCTCAGATCGCGGAGGCCGGATCCTCGCCGCTCTCGGGGCGCGTCTGCGGCTCGAGGCGTGACCGGCGGCGGTACTGCGCCGCGCCCAACGGCAGGCCGACGATGTAGGCGGCGCTGATCGCGACCAGCGATTCGAACGGGAACGAGATCAGCAGGCCGAAGGCGGCGACGCCCGTGAGGAAGATCGGGAGCACCAGCCCGCGGGGCACGCGCTTGCCCATGGTCTTGCCGGAGAAGGTCGGCACGGTGGAGACCACCAGCAGCGCGATGCCGAGCACGTAGACAAGGATCGCCGGCGCGGCCCAGGCCTCGAAGCCGAAGCCGAGGAAGTGCAGGTAGAGCGGCAGCATCGCCGTCATCGCCCCGGCCGGCGCCGGCATGCCGACGAAGTAGTCCTTCTTCCATTCCGGGCGGTTCGGGTCGTCGAGCATCGCGTTGAAGCGGGCGAGCCGGAGCGCCATGGCGATGGCGAAGATCAGCGCCACGATCCAGCCGAGCGATTTCAGGTTGTGGAGCGCGAAGCCGTAGAGGATCAGCGCCGGCGCGCAGCCGAAGTTGACGAAGTCGGCCAGCGAATCGAGTTCCGCCCCGAAGCGCGAGGTGCCCTTCAGCAGGCGCGCCACGCGCCCGTCGATGCCGTCGAGCACGGCGGCCGCGATGATCGCGATCACCGCCGGCTCGAACTTGCCCTCGAAGGCCAGCCGGATCGCCGTCAGCCCGAGGCAGAGCGCCATCAGGGTGATCATGTTGGGCGCGATCATCCGGAACGGTACCGGCTTGAACCGGCGCGGCCGCGGCTCGTTCGCGTCCGGCTCGAAGGGCGGGAAGAGATCGTCCATCGCCCCTCCTGAGAGCATTTTCGAGCGAAGTGGAAGCCGGTTCGCGTGAAGAAAATGCGACCGCACGAGTAAGTCAGATGCGCCGGAAGCTGCGCTCGGGGCCGCCGCCGAGGTCGGCGAGCACGGTCTCGCCGGCCACCGCCTTCTGGCCGAGGCCCACCAGCACGCGGGTGCCGACGGGGAGGTACACGTCCACCCGCGACCCGAACCGGATCAGCCCGAAGCGCTCGCCCACCGAGAGCTGGTCGCCGGCCGAGACGAAGCCGACGATGCGCCGCGCCACCAGGCCCGCGATCTGCACCACGCCGATCCGCACCGGCTGGCCGCCGTGCAGGGTCTCCATCACCATTCCGTTGCGCTCGTTGTCCTCGCTCGCCTTGTCGAGCTCGGCGTTGAGGAACAGCCCCGGCGTGTAGTGGATCTGGCCGATCCTGCCCGTCACCGGCACGCGGTTCACGTGGCAGTCGAACACGTTCATGAACACCGAGACGCGGGTCATCGGCACCGGCGGCAGGTCGAGCTCGGGCGGCGGCAGCACGGTGGAGATCAGGTTCACGCGCCCGTCGGCCGGCGACACCACGAGGCCGTCGGCCACCGGCGTCACCCGCTCGGGGTCGCGGAAGAAGTAGCACACCCACAGGGTGAGGATCAGGAACACCCAGCCGAAGAACTGCGAGAACGTGCCGGCCAGCACCGTGAGCACGATCCCGATCACGATGAAGGGGTAGCCCTCCTTGTGGATCGGGACGAGCGTCCGGCGGATCGTCAGGAGAAGGTCGTTCATGCGGTCTTTCGACGGGGCGGGGCCAAACGGGATTTTGACCCGCGCGATGGCAGCCCGGGGCGCGAAGGTCAACCTCGCGCGCCGTCGCGCGGTGCAACGGATCGGACGCCCCCCTCTCCCCGCGTGCGGGGAGAGGCCCGGCGGCACCCCGTCGTGCGGCCGGGAAGCGAAGGCGAAGCCGAAGCGACGGTGAGGGGGCGCGACCGGAGGAGGCTCGTCCGTTCGCGCCCCCTCACCCTCGGCTGCCGCCTCGCTTGGCCGACGACGCGGTCGTCAAAGCCCTCTCCCCGCAGGCGGGGCGAGGGGATGCGCGTCCCTCCAGACACGCCAAAACAACCCCACGCGGAAACCCTCCGCCGGCGGCATGGCCCGGACATCACGAAACAGGAGACGCGGGACGCCGCGGAACCCTGTGATGATGCGCGTTTAGCCGGTTCCCCGGCGTCCCGCGGTGCCGGGCCCGGAACGCGGGCGTCGGCGCCGATTTGGCGTCGCGGCTGGTTCGATCGTAGCCACACAACGCGGGGCAGGAGGCCAAAGCCTCGAACGCCTGTCACGCTTCCGCGTCCGCGTCCGCGTGAGCGGTCGGTCGCGCCTAAGCCTTCCCGCGCGAGCACGAGCCCAGCCCCGCCATGCGGGTCCGGTCACTCCGGGCCACGGCACGCGGGTGAACCCGCCGCTCTGTGTCCCTGCCCCACGATGCCCGCGCCGCCGGCTGACCGACCGACGACCCGGGAGCCGCCACGCTGCCGACCGCCCCGTCGATCACCGGGCCGGCTCCTG
>NZ_VRVF01000087.1:0-17762 GCF_008040045.1 Methylobacterium sp. WL8
GCGGTCAATTCGGCGGCACTGGCGGCGGCGGTGCGGGCCTCGGCGGGGGCGTCTTCGTGATGGCCGGGGGAGCCCTGACGTTCACCGGCACACTGACAGTAGACGGCAACAACGTCACGGGGGGTACTGGAAACGTGGCTGGCAACGCCTTCGGCGCCGGCCTATTCCTCGCCGGAAACGGTACCGTCACCTTCCAGCCGGCGGCGAACCAGACTCAGACGGTGGCGAACGCCATTGCAGACCAGACCGGTTCCGGCGGTACCGGTGCGAACGCAGGCAGCTACGGTCTGACGCAGTCCGGCGCCGGCACGCTAGTCCTCAGTGCGGCTAACACCTACACGGGTACGACGACGATCGGGAATGGCGCTACCCTGCAGATCGGTGCCGGCGGCACGACGGGCTCGCTCGCGGCTGCCTCGGCGGTCACCGACAACGGCGCGCTCATCCTCAATCGCTCCGGCACACTCACCTTTGGCAACGCCGTTTCCGGCACCGGTTCGCTCACCGTGCGGGGCGCGACCAACACCGGCGACCTCATCACCCTGTCGGGCGCACTGACGCAGACCGGCGGGTTCACCGTGGCGGATGCCTCCAACGTCACCATCGCGCAGACCGGCAGCTACGTCGCCGCCGCCAACGGCGTCGTCCTGAACGGCGGCACCTTCACCAACCAGGGCAGCGTGCGCGTCATCGGTGGCGTGGGCGGCATCAACGCCGTCACGACCAGCACCACCGTGGGCACCACCGTCAACAACGCCGCGAACGCGGAGATCGTGGGCCAGGCCAGCGGCGTCATCCAGCTCCAGAGCAACGTCACCGGCGCGCTCACCGTGGGCAACGCCGGCCGGATCCAGGGCATCGACTTCGATGGCGTGACCCAGCACGGCACGGGCGCGCTCACCGTCACGAACGCCGGCACCGGCGTCATCTACGGGCAGAACGCCAGCAACTCCGGGAACGGCTACGGCGTCGGCAGCGACGGCGGCGGCGCGCTGACCCTGATCAACCAGGCCGGCGGCACGATCGTCGGCCGGTACGGCGCGGTGGGCTCGAACGCCGCCGACCGGATCACCAACGCCGGCCGGATCGCCTCGGGCACCCTCAACGCCGACAACACGATCACCGCGGGCGGCTTCGCCGGGATCCAGCTCCGGGCCGGCGGCACGGTCACCAACAGCGGCGCGATCCAGGGCGCCGTTCACGGTATCGACTCCGGTGCAGCGCTGACGTTGACCAACCTCGGCGGCGGTACGATCTCGGGCGATAGTAGCAACGGCGTCGTCGTCCGGAGCGGCGCCTCGACCGTGCTGAACGCCGGCACGATCACCAGCACCATGAATTCTGGCATCGCGGTGGGCGCCGGGACGCTGACTGTGGACAACTATGGTTCGATCGGCAGCGGGGCGCTCGGGATCATCGCCTTCAACAGCGGGGCGCTGACCGCCAACCTCTACGCCGGATCGGCGACGGGCTCGATCCTCGGCTCCGGCGGGAACGATGCCGTCTCGCTCTACACCGGCACGGTGAATGCGGCGGCGTTGACCCGGGCCTATACCGACCCGGTCACTGGCGTGCAGTCGAACGTCATGCTTCAGAACGCCGGAACGGTGGCGGCGGCGTCGTTCGGTACGATCGCTCTCGGCGGCGGCACCAATACCCTGAACCTACGCGGCGCCGGCACCTTTGGCGGAACCGGCACCAACACCACCGGCGCGGCCGGCACACTCGACCTGTCCACCGTCACCGGCGCGCAGACGGTGCAGAAATTCGACGCCGGCACCTGGACGCTGACCGGGACGGCCACGAACGCTAACGCCGGGGCGCTGGTCGTCAACGACGGCATCCTCGCGCTCGCCGGGGGCGCCCAGTACACCACCGCTGGCGTGGCAGGTCTCGTCACAGGAGCGAACGGGGGACAAGCGCAGGCCGCCGTGCTCGTGAACGCTGGGGCGACCTTCGCCAATGCTGGCACGATCACCGCCAGCAACCAGGGCGTGGCGCTGCAGGGCGGCACGTTCAACAACACCGGCAGCATCACTGCGGCGAACCAGAGCGGTGTCTTCGCACTGACGGGCGCGGTCGCGATCACCAACACGGGCGCGGGCTCGATCAGCGGCGTCAACGGCATCGACGCCAACCTCACCACGGCCGACCCGATCTCCATCACCGGCAACGGCTCGGTCACCGGCACCGGCGGCTTCGGCATCCGGGCGGCCAGCCAGGGCGGCAATGTCGTCCTCGGCACGACAGGGGCCGCCCTCGGCGCCGTCTCGGGCGCGGGTAATGCGATCCAGACCAGCAGCACCGGAACGGGCGCCGTCAGCGTCGTCACTGGCGGCAACATCACCAGCACTGGCGGCAACGGCATCGCCGCCAGCACCGTGAACGGTGCCGTCACGGTCAACCAGACCGCCGGCACGATCCAGGCGGCGAGCAACGGTATCGTCGCGACGTCGTCCGGCTCGGGCGCGATCGTCGTCAACCAGTCCGGCGGCCAGATCAACACCACCGCGACGGCGTCGGGCACGGCCGCCATCAACGCCGAGCGCTCGACCGCGGGCACCATCGCGATCACCGCCGGGACGATCACCTCTACCGCCGAGGCCGTGCGGGCGATCAACTTCGCCTCCGGCGACATCACGGTTGCCACGCAGGGCGACATCACCGGGAGGCTCGTGGCCGTCAACGCGTCGATCTTCGGCGGCACCGGCAACGTCGCGGTCACGACCGCGGCGAACACGACCCTCCAAGTCACCGACGCGGGCGGGGGCGTCATCGGGGCCTCGCACGCTGCCTCTGGGACGGGCTACGTCCAGGTGACCAACGCCGCGACTCTCACCCGGCCGTCCGGCACGGGCGCCACGGCGATCCTCGCCCAGAACGACACCGCCGGGCTGCTCGGCGGGACGCAGACGGCGACCGCGATCACCAACACCGGCACGATCACCAACAACTTCGCCACCGGCATCCAGGCCACTGCCACCAGCGCGGGCGTGGTGACCGTGACCAACTCCGGCGACATCACGGTCAGCGGTACCGGCATCCTGGCAACCAACTCCGGCGCCGCGGGCGTCACGGTCGGCACCACTGCCCGTACCGTCGCGGGCGTCACGACCCTCAGCACCGTCTCGGGCGGCGTCGGCATCGACGCGCGCTCGACCAACGGGACGACGGCCGGCACGGTCACGGTCAACGTCGGCGCCAACGTCACCGGCACCGGCGGCAACGCCGTATCCGCGACGGGCGTGGCCGGCACGGTCACGGTCAATCAGACGGCCGGCACGATCCAGGCCACCGCCAACGGCATCGACGCCACCAGCACGGGAGGCGGCGGTATCGTCGTCAACCAGTCCGGCGGGCAGATCGGTACGAACGCGACCACCCGCGTCGGCGGCATCGGCATCAACGCGACGCGCGCCACGGCCGGCGACATCACAGTTACAGCCGGCAACATCTTCGCTGCCGGCGCCGGTGCGAACGACGCCACCGGGGTCGGGGTGAACGCTCAAAATACCAGCGGTGGGGCCGGCAATATTGCGGTCGATACAACCGCAAACAGCCTCATCACCGCAACCGGCAACGGCATCTTCGCGACCACCAACGGGACTGGGGCTATTACGCTCGGCGGCACGAGCCCCATTGGTTCGGTCACCGGGACGCAACGCGCCGTCTATGTGCGTCAGACGAACACGGCGGCGGCCTCAACAGGCGGAATATCGATCACGACCGCCCAGGGGGCGACGCTCACAAGCGGCGGTGCCGTCGGTGGGATCGTCGCTAATGCCTTGAATGTGGGTGCTGGCCTCGTTTCCATCAACAACGCTGCAAACGTCGTTCACACGACTGCTGGCACCGGCAGCAACGGGATCAACGGAACGACTGCGGGGACTGGTGGCATCTCGATCACGAACGCTGGCGCAATCTCCGGCGTAGCTGGAACCGGCACCTACCAGAATGGCATCAACGCTGTTTCAACCGGCACGGCCGGTGACGTCAGCGTTCAAGGCGGAGGCACAATCGGCGTAGGGTCCCCTGTTGCAGGCATCGGCGTCAACGCGACCATCACTGGAAGTGGGAACGTTCTGATCGGGACAACGACGGTATTGGGCGCGATTACCGCGGGCACGACCGGCATCAACGCGACCACAGCTGGCGCAGGCACGGTGACCGTGTCGGCGGGCGCGATTACGACGACGAACGGCTCGGGCATCGTTGCCACCGGCACCTCGGGCGCGGTGGCGGTGACCGCCAACGGCGCGATCACGGCCGCCGGCGCGGGCAACGCCGGCGTGTTCCTCACTGGCAACAGCGCGAGCAACACCGTGACGGTGGCGGCCAACACCATGGTGCAGGGCGCGATCGGCCTGCGGGTGGCCGGCACCGGCACGACGGGGCTCACCAACTCCGGCACCATCGCTTCGACGGCGGCGGCGGGTACCACCGCCAACGCGCTGCAGATTGACGGCGGCACGCTGGTGATCGGCAACACGGCCGGGACGCTCACCGGCAACCTCGCCATCGTCAACGCGGCCGCCAACGGCGCCAACGGGGCGAGCGTGCTCACCGTGAACCGCACCGCGGACCTGACGCTGGCCAACACCGTCACCGGCGCGGGCGTGCTCAACCAGGCCGGCAGCGGCACCACGATCCTCAACGGCACCAACAGCGCGGCCAACGGCCAGTTCACCGGCACGGCCAACGTCAACGCCGGCATCCTGTCGGTGGGCGGCGCCGGCGCGACCGGCGCGGTGTTCGGCGACACGGCCGGCAACAGCGCGACCGTCAACGTCAACACAGGCGGCACGCTGCACGGGTCTGGCACCATCGCCGGCTCGGTGGTGGTCAACGGCGGCACGGTCTCGGCCGGCAACTCGCCCGGCACGCTGACGGTGGCCGGCAACTACACCCTGAACGCCGCCTCGACCTCGCTGTACGAACTCGGCGCGCCGGGCTTCGTCGGCGGAGCCAGCAACGACCTGATCAACGTCGGCGGCAACCTGGCGCTCGCCGGCACGCTCAACCTGGTGGCCGCGAGCAACGCGGCCACCAACCCGGTCTCGGGCGCCTACCGGCTGTACAACTACAACCAGAACAACGCGGGCGGGATCGTCACGGGCACGTTCGGCACGGTGACCACGCCGACGGCCGGCACCTCGGCGCTGGTCTACACCAACATCCCGAACCAGGTGAACGTGCTGCTGACCAACGGCAACCAGTCGGTGCAGTACTTCGACGGTGCCGACACCACCGGCGCCACCGCCGGTCCCCAGGGCGGCACGGGGACCTGGAACGCCACCACCACCAACTGGACGATGCTGCCGGGCGGGCAGGTCAACGACGTCTGGCGCTCGGGCGTCGGGATCTTCTCGGGTGCCGCCGGTACCGTCACGGTGGCGGGCGCGCAGAACCTGCAGGGCCTGCAGTTCACCGTGGACGGCTACCAGCTTGCCGGCACCGGCACGCTCAACCTCACCGGCGACCCCTTCACCACGCGCAACCAGAGCTTCATCACCGTCGACACGAACGTCGGCGCGACCATCGCCAACGCGCTGACCAGCACCGGCGGCGCGATCGGCCTGGTCAAGCTCGGAGCGGGTACGCTGACGCTCACGGGGGCGAGCGGCTACACCGGCACCACCACCGTCCAGGCCGGCACGCTCGCCATCGCGGCCAGCGGTTCGATCACCTCGAACGTGAGCAACAACGCGACTTTCGCCAACGCCGGCACGGTGACGGGCAACCTCACCAACGCAGGGTCCGCCGGCAACAGCGGGACGATCACCGGGGCGGCGGTCAATTCCGGCACGCTGACCAACTCCGGCACCGTGGGTGGTGGGCTCACCAATCTTGCGGGCACCAGCACCAACACCGGGACGATCAACGGCGGCGCGACGATCCTAGCCGGGACGCTGACCACCACCGGGGTCGTCAACGGGACGGTGAACAACAGCGCGCGGGTCAACGCACAGGGGCAGATCAACGGCGCTGTGACCAACGCGGCCGGTGCGAGCTTCGCCCAGACGGGTGCACTGACCGGCATCGGTCGTCTCACCAACGACGGCACGGTGGATCTCGGCGGTAACAGCCTCGCGGTCGGCTCGCTGGCCGGCAGCACCGCAGCTGCGACCCTCGCCAATGGCGGCACCCTGACGGCCGGCTCGGACGGCACCTCGTCGGGCTATGCCGGTGCGATCAACGGCGCCACGGCGCTGACCAAGGTCGGTGCGGGGACCCTGACTCTGTCGGGGGCCAACACCTACACCGGGGCCACCGCGATCAACGCCGGCACGCTGCAGGCCGGCGCCGTCAACGCCTTCTCGGCGGGTTCCGCCGTCACGATCGCGACCGGGGCCCGGATGGATCTGGCCACGTTCAACCAGGTGATCGCCTCGCTTTCCGGCACCGGCAGCGTGACGCTGGGGTCGGGTACCCTGACCACCGGCGGCAGCAACGCCTCGACCGCCTATGCCGGTACGATCTCCGGCACCGGCGGCCTGATCAAGGTCGGGACCGGTACATTCACGCTGTCGGGTGCCAACACCTACACCGGGACCACGACGGTCTCGGCCGGCACGCTGGCCAACACCGGCTCGCTGGCCGGTCCGGTCGCCAACGCCGCGACCTTCAGCAACACCGGCAGTGTCGCCGGCTCGCTGACCAACACGGGCAACGCCACGAACACCGGCAGCCTCAACGGAGGCGTCGGCAACAGCGGCACCCTCGCGACCTCCGGCACGATCGCCGGTGGGCTGACCAACACCGGCACGGTCGTGGCCTCGGCCGGCCGCATCGACGGGGCCATCGCCAACAATGCCGGGACGTTCAGCGTCACCGGCAACGTGGCGAGCAACGGCACACTCACCAATGCCGGTGGCGCCACTGTGGCGATCACGGGCTCGGGCGCTTACGGGATCTCCGGCCTGCTGACCAACGCGGGCAGCCTGACGGTGGCGAACGGCGGAAGCCTCACGGCCCCGGCCGGGATCGTCAACTCCGGCTCGATCGCGGTGGCGCAGGGCGGCACGATCACCGATGCGCTCGCCAACAGCGGCAGCGTGGTCAACGACGGGCGCTACAACGCCGACGTGAGCAACACCGCCTCCGGCACGATCGCCAACCGCGCCACCGGCGTGTGGACCGGCAACCTCACCGCCAATGCCGGCAGCATTACCAATGCTGGCCTGTGGCAGGGCAACGCCCGCAACGATATCGGCGGGACGCTGGCGAACTCCGGTACCTGGAACACGGCCTCCGCGCCGGTCTCCAATGCCGGGACGCTGGCCAACACCGGCACGATTAACGGTGGCGTCGCCAACAGCGGCGGCTTCACGAATGCCGCGACGCTCAACGGCGGCCTGAGCAACAGCGCCGGCACCAGCACCAACACCGGGACGATCAACGGCGCGGTGGCGGTGACCGGTGGCAGCCTCGCCACCAGCGGCACGATCAACGGCGCTGTCACCAACGCCGCCGCGATCACCGCCTCCGGCCGGATCGCCGGGGCGGTGACCAATGCGGCGGGCGGCAGCTTCGTCCTCACCGGCCCGCTTGCCGGGGTGACCGGGCTAACCAACAACGGCACGGTCGATCTCGGCAGGACCACCTTCACGGTCGGCTCACTCTCGGGCACCAACGCGGCGGCGATCCTGCGCAACGGCGCGCTGACCACCAACGGCGACAACAGCTCGACGGCTTACGCCGGCAGCATCGTTGACGGCGGCAGCGCCACCAGCCTGACCAAGCTCGGCACCGGCACCCTGACGCTGACCGGCACCAACACCTACTCCGGCGGTACCACCGTCTCGGCCGGTACACTGGTGGCCTCGGCCGCCAGCCTCGGCAGCGGCGGTGTGATCAGCAACACCACTCTGGTGATCGATCAGGCGAGCGATGCGACGCTCGGCAACGCGGTCAACGGCAGCGGCCGCTTCGTCAAGCAGGGAGCCGGCACGCTCACCTACACCGGCACCGGCACCCTCTCGGGACCGACCACGGTCGCCACGGGCGGGTTCGTGGTCAACGGCAGCCTCGCCAACACGGTGGTCACCGTGGCCAATGCTGCGGTCGTCGGCGGCACCGGGACCATCGGCGGCCTGACCGTCCAATCCGGTGCGAGCGTCGCCCCGGGTGCCACCACCGCGGCCGGCAGCCTCGGCACGCTGAACGTGAACGGCAACTTTCTGTTTGCCAGCCAGTCGATCTACCGGGTCGATGCCACGGCAGCCGGACAGTCCGACCGCATCACAGCTGCTGGCACCGCGACGCTGCAGGGCGGCACGGTTCAGGTCACCGCCGGCACGGGGGCGTACGCGCCGAGCACGCGCTACACCATCCTTACGGCGGCAGGCGGCGTCACTGGGCGGTTCGCAGGCGTGACCTCGAACTTCGCTTTCCTGACGCCTTTCCTGACCTACGACGCCAACGACGCCTACCTGCGGCTCGCCCGCAACGACCTGGCCTTCGGCGCCACGGCGCAGACCGGCAACCAAGCTGGGGTCGCCGCCGCCGCCCAGGCGCTGGGCGTCGGCACGCCGATCTACGACGCGATCGCGGTGCTCTCCGCTGCGCAGTCCCGCCAAGCCTTCAATGCGCTCTCGGGTGAGGTCTATTCCAGCGCGGTGACGACGATGTTCGAGGGCGCCTCGTTCGTGCGCGAGACCATCCTCGACCACCTGCGCTTCGGCGAGAGCAACGGCTTTGCCGGCGGCTTCGGTGGGGCCGGCAGCGTCGGCCAGCGCTTCGCGCCGGGCTCGACCCTGCCGGGGGCCTACACCGCCGACCTGCCGGGTCGCGCCCCGACGCTCTCGGCGGTGCCGACGCAGTTCGTGGTGCCGGCCTACGCGGTCTGGGGCCAGGCGTTCGGCGCCTTCGGCAACACCGCCGGCAACGGCAACGCGGCCGGGCTGTCGCGCCAGACCAGCGGCTTCGTGCTCGGCGCCGAGACCGCCCTGTCGGGCCTGACGGGCGCCGGGGCGGACCTGTCGGCGTGGCGGGTGGGCGTGGCCGGCGGCTACAGCTTCACCGGGTTCGACGTCACCGGCCGCCTGTCCTCGGGCACGGTGGAGAGCGGGTACGGGGCGGTCTACGCCCGCGGCCCGGTCGGCCCGCTGCAAGTCCGGCTCGGCGCGGCCTATGCCGACAACGGGCTGACGGCACGCCGGACGGCCGCGTTCCCGGGCTTCTCGCAGAGCCTGTCGGGCAAGGCCGGCGGCGAGACGATCCAGGGCTTCGGCGAGGTCGGCTACCGCATCGGCACGGCGACCGGCTACATCGAGCCGTTCGCGGGCGGGGCGGCGATCCACATCCGCCGCGACGGCCTGACCGAGCAGGGCGGGATCGCGGCGCTGACGGTGGCGGGCCGCGGCTACGACATCCAGACCGCCACCGCCGGCATCCAGGGCCAGCTCGTGCTCGGCGACGCGTTCGGGGAGCGTCCGCTCGTCGCCCGCGGCCTGATCGGCTACCGCCGGGCCTTCGGCGACGTGGTGCCCTCGGCGCTGCTGAGCTTCGGCGCGGGCGGCCCGAGCTTCATCGCCTCGGGCGTGCCGATCGACCGGGATGCCTTGGTGGCCTCGGCCGGCCTCGACTGGCAGGTCACCTCGGCAGCCACGATCGGCCTGAACTACACCGGCCAGGTCGGCCCCCGCGCCCAGGACCACGGCGTGAAGGGCAACTTCAACGTCCGGTTCTAAGATCGAACGATCGGATCACATCACGGCCCGCGCATCCCCCTGCGCGGGCCGCTCTCATTCCAACTCAGCCGAGTTCCGTCATGCCTGCGATCGTCCCCCGCCTCCTCACCCTTGGGCTGCTCTGCGTCGCGACCGCCGCGCTTCCGGCCGCATTGGCCCTCGCGCAGGGTGGCAAGCCCGCCCCGGCCGCTCCGGCCAAGCCCGCCGCGGTGCCGACCGAGCCGGGCAGCACCACGGCGAGCTTCGGCGACTGGGTCCTGCGCTGCCAGCGCGGCGGCGGCGATCGCCCGGTGCGGATCTGCGAGGCGGCTCAGACCATGCAGGTGCAGGGGCAGGCCCAGCCGATCGCCCAGATCGCCATCGGCCGGGTCTCGGCGGGCGAGCCGCTGCAGGTCACCGCGATCCTGCCGCCCAACGTCGCCCTGCCGGGCAGCGTGCGGGTGCTGATCGACGAGAAGGACACCACCGGCTTCGAGCTGGCCTGGCGCCGCTGCCTGCCCGGCGGCTGCATCGCGGAGGCCAGCGTCCGCGAGGATGCGCTACGTCGCTGGCGCGGCACGAACGAGCCCGGCCGCATCGCGTTCAAGAACGCCGCCGGTCAGGACGTCGCCATCCCGCTCTCGTTCCACGGTCTCGCCCAGGCCCTCGATGCGCTCGCCAAAGAACCGGCCTAGCCTTCGGATCAGAGGAACCCGCTCCCCGCGTGATCCTTAAAAGCGTTTGCTCTCCTGACGTACCCAAGCACCGTCCGCGGGTCTCGGTGGCCCGACACCTCCATGATGCGGGCGAGATCGGCCCCACGCTCTGCCGCCGTCGTCACGAACCCGGCCCGCAGGGAATGCCCGCCGAAGGCCGCCGGATCGAAGCCCGCGGCTCCGGCATACCTCTTCACGATGTCCCCGATGCTGCGATCCGTCAGGGCCTCGGCCCGGATGCGCCCCGATCGTGAGATCGGCCGAAACACCGGGCCGTCCATGATCTCAGCCGCCGCGAGCCATTCCCGCACCAAGGCAACCGGGCGAACGTGCCGGCCGGTCGGGATCGCCTTCTCGGCCCCCCTGCCCTCCTGATCGGTCTTGGACCGCCGGATCAGCACCCGCATGCCGTCAGGGTGGTCGGTCAGGTCCGAGACCAGCAACGCGGCCAACTCCGATCGCCGGAAGGCACCAGCAAAGCCTAAGCCCAGCAGTGCCCGATCCCGCTTGCCGGCGAGCCCAGGCGGAGCATGCGAGAGCATGGCGGCCAGTACCTCAGCGGTCGCGGCCGTCTTCTGTCGGATCTCCATGCCCGGCCGGCGCCGGATACCCTTGATGACCGCGTGCACCGTCTCGTGCGCGCCGGGGTCCGGCAGGCTAGCGAGCTTGTGCGCGTAGGCGATGGCCGCGAGCCGCCTGCCGATCGTGGACGAAGCCCGCCCGGCTGCTGCCTCGTGTGAGAGGAACGCCGCCACCGTCTCGGGCGAGGCCGGCAGAGACGAGACCCCATGGCCGTCGCACCAGGCCGTGAACGCCGCCGCATCCGATTTGTAGGCGCGGATCGTGGCCTTCGCCTTCGAGGCGCGCTGATAGTCCCGCACCAAGGCAAGGGCGTCGGCTGGCAGGTTGCTGCCAGGGCTGGGAAGAACCGCGACGGATAGCGTCGGGGTTTCAGAACTCGGCATCGCATCCCTTCCCGGCCCCGAGGGCCGTCGCGATCCACTCCTACAGGCGAGTTACGGGCGGAAGCCGTCGAAGTGCGCTCCCGGCGCTGGGCGACCGTGTTTCAGGACAAAGGCCATTCGTTCGGTCGGCGCGGCGGAGGCTTCTGGATCGAATGCACCCCCGGTCCATTCGAGAAGTTCACGACGAGCGAGGTTCCTGACCGTGCCGAGCCGGATACCTGTTGCCCGAGAGCCGGCCTCCGAGACTACGTCGTAGGACGCGCCCTTCGTGCGGCGAACGCTCGCCGGTCCGTTGGACAGCAGGATCAGCAAGCGCCGCTGCGCATCCGAGATGCTGTGCCAGGTCGAGCGGGCGCCCGTGATGCCTAGATCGCTCTCCCGCAGCCTTTGGTCGAACTCAGCGAGGAGATCCGGTCGCCCGGCCTCGCGGACCATGTCGCGAACGCGCTCAGTCTGTTCCTGGCACTTGCGGTCAAGCCGCTGCATCAGCCGCTCCTGCTCGGCGAAGTTCTCAGCGCCCATCTTGCCCGTCCTCCCGCTCGCACGCCCCGACATAGCCGAGGCTTCAATTTCTCACGGCGCTTGCGACTGTCCCGGCTCCAAACTTCCGAGAATATCTGTTATCAGAAGTTATATACCTTCGGCCTCAATGGCAAGTGCGCTAAACGGTAAACCTACACCTAAATGCACACGGAATACCTAAACGGGTTACCTAGAGGTCAAGCTAAACGGTATCTTTGGACCTTAGACCTACACCGTTTAGGAAGCGTGCCGGAGGTGAGTCGATGCGGGTTGTCACGATCTTGGGTTTGAAGGGCGGGAGCACGAAATCCACGCTCACGGCGCACCTCGCTGTGGCTGCTCACCACGCCGGTATTCTGAGCGCGATCGTGGACACCGATCCTCAGGCGACGCTTCGGATGTGGTCCACACGAAGGCAGACGGACGGGCCGCCGGTTAGGCCAGAGACGACACCGGACTTCCTTGAACCCACACTCCGCGAGTTTGAGAAGCAGGGTGCCGAGTTGGTTCTGATCGACACGGCCGGCAAAGCCGAAATCATGGGCAAGCGAGCGGCTGAGTTGTCCGACCTCGTGCTGATCCCATCGCGCACGTCGTTGGCCGACATGGATGCCGTGCCGACCTCACACACGATGGCCAAGGGCCTGGGCAAGCCGAACTTCGTCATCTTCACTGATGTGGATGTGAGCGGTGCGAAGAAGGATGTGAAGGAGGCCGCGGCGGGCTTCGTTTCTCGCGGCATCCCAACTGGCCGCGAGCACGGTGCGCCCTTCATCTGCCACCGCAAGGGCTACAAATCTTGCCTGATCGATGGCAGCACGATCCAGGAGATCGAGCCGAACGGGAAGGGCGCTGAGGAGATTGATGCCCTGTTCCGATGGGTGGCAAAGCAGGTCGGTATCAAGGTGAAACGCAAGCGGACGGAGAAGCAGAATGGCTAAGCGGCCGAGCCTGTCCGCTTCCTTCGTCGTTGGGGAGCAGCCCATTCTAGACCCTACACCTCAACCTATATCTACACCTCAAGATAAAAGTTTAGATAAACCTACACCTAAAGTCCGGGACCATCGTGAGAACCGGCAGGCGTTCACGGTGTGGTTGGACAGGGATCTCATCGCAAAGGTACGTGGCCTCTCTCGCGAGCTGGTCGCCGAGCATGGCCGGGCTGGCAATTCTATCGAAGCTCTGGTCACGGAAGCCATGCAAGAAATCCTTGCGAAGCATAGCCGTTAGAAGGCTTTCAGGCGTGAGCTAGCCGGGTGCGTTTCGCCGGTTGAGCCACACGGTGAGTGGGGGGTGAGCAGCTGCCGCCTAGGCCTCACTTGGTCGATAGGCCATCGCTTGGCGCGCCCTGGTCCGCGCACCGGCATTTGGCTTGCCCCGCCAA
The DNA here is from genome assembly GCF_008040045.1 of Methylobacterium sp. WL8. Taxonomy (NCBI): domain Bacteria; kingdom Pseudomonadati; phylum Pseudomonadota; class Alphaproteobacteria; order Hyphomicrobiales; family Methylobacteriaceae; genus Methylobacterium; species Methylobacterium sp. WL8. The sequence goes on from NZ_VRVF01000087.1 coordinate 13,259, forward strand.
GGGACGCATGCCTAACGTCCTTCACTGATTGGGTCGGATAGCGAAGGATTTGGCCCGTTGGGTGCGGACGACACGACGGCTGATGCGGGCCTGCCGCACTTCTTCCTGACGACTTCAGGATTGCCACGCGGGGAAGCCTTTGAGCGATGGCGCACTCTCTTAGCGCCGATGTACGAGGTCGGACCGACAGCGCCATCGGCCACGCTGCCTTTCGGCAGCAACATCGCGTATCAGGTCGGAGACCTAGTCGCTCACCGTACGATTTTCTCGACCCAGCGTATCCAGCGTGACCGCCGGCGCGTCGAGGCCGCCCCTGATCATTACCTATTCCAGCTCTGGCGTAGCGGCCGCTACCGAGGCACTATCGCTGGACGTTCTGCTTCGATCTCGCCCGGCTCCGTCGCGATGATCAGCCGCCGCCACATGCTCGACGGCATGTTTGATCGATCTGATACGACTGGCTTCGTCGTACCCTGCGCGCACCTCAACGCCCTACCCCTTGAGGATCACGCACTCCTTTTCGATGCTGCCCGCAACCGGTTGCTCGTCACACAGATTTTAAGCATTCACCGGCGATTGCCGACTATGCGATCGGACGATGCCTCATTGCTCGCCGATGAGATCGTCGCCTTCTTGCGCCGTCTGCTCGACCCCTCGAAGGCCTCGGATGTGCTGGAAGGGCGCGAGCTTTACGGTGGGTTGCACGCACTAGCTCGAACGATCGTGCAGGAGAACCTATCGCAGCCCGATCTGTCGCCCGACTTCATCGCTGGGCAGATGCAAGTCTCGCGGGCCACGCTCTACCGCTTGTTCGAGCCGGGGGAGGGCGTGATGAACTTTGTGCAACATGAGCGCTTGAAGGCAGTGCGCGACGCTCTTGCAGATCCCATGGAAACCCGCACTATCAGTCGGTTAGCCGAGGTTTTTGCCTTCAGTAGTGTCGCGCATCTCAGCCGCAGCTTTCGCAACCGCTACGGCGTCCCACCCCAGGCTTGGCGTGGCGAGCGTCGGGTAGTCCAGCGGATCGGTGGACAGGGCACAGAGCAGCATGTCTGGTCATGGCTGCGCGAGAGGTGACGCTTCGGTTCAGCTCCGCGCGCTTGGTGGACTGAAGACCTGGCAGTTCCAGCGGACGGGTCCGGCCGCACCAGGGCGCTTGTGTGCCAGGTAGACGGCGCTCGATGAGTTGATCCGAAGGCCCGTCGAGGTGGCTTCTCGGCTTGTCCGTGAGACGTACAGACAAACCTTTCACGCCCCAGCAGGCTATAATTTCCCTACTGCCTTATGCCACGACAGACGCAACTAGATACAGGCGATTAAGCTCACCGATCGTGCCCACGGTCGCCGCTTAACGCAGTTCGAGACCCGGCAGGATGACGACGTTTCAGCTCCGCATCACATCTGCTTCGACCGGTTCATCGGGGCGCTGGACTGATTGCGTATCAATCACTTCGGGGTCAGTCGCCGAGGCCATTGAACGGGCGGTGACAATGGTAGCCGCAACTTCATCTGACAGTCATGGCGAAGCCACTCTCCATGACCTTTTCGGACGCTTGCTCTGGATGGCTGAACCCAAAAAATTTGTAAGCAGCTTCCACGCTCAAACGAGCTTAGCAGAAACCGATCTCGTTGATCAGCACTAAGATCTAGGCATCGGGTGGTAGCAAGAAGTAATTTGCTTGTATTGTACGGTCAGATATGATGATGCCAGATCCCACGCCATGTGAAGTGAAGGTTGGCGGGCGGTGGCTTGCGGTCAGCCTTGCGGACGCGCACGGGAAATACACTCTGGCCGTGAAGCGGTGCCCGGCTTGCCACGGCCCTGTGACCGTCACCGGAAACTACACTGCTGTCTTCTCGCTGACGCTGATGCATCGTCGGACGTATGTGGGCTGCCCCCTTTCGAAGACATACTGCGGAACACCGTCCATTCATCCGCTCGCGCTCATATAGCCTTCGAGCATGCGCTACTGCGTGTCGTCCGCGCCGAAAATCCGAACCGTCCTTGAGAAATCGACTGTTATTTAGAAAAATCTTCTCCTCTCGCTCTCAGACGATGGGACTCTTCCGTGATGCTCACTACCGACGGCGCCACAGGCCGATCCGATCGCCTGGACACGATCTTGAGTAAACTGGCTCAAGCTCTCAACTGCTCGCAGGAAGCATTTACGCAATCTGTCTCATGTGAACTGAGCCAAGGCATGGAACTCCTGCGTTTATGGCACTCGATCGAGAGCAGCGCTGACCGGGCAAAAGCGTTGGCGAACGTTCGGAGCATCGCCGAGCAAGCGCGAGGTTGAAGCCTGAGTTGGTCCGAAATCGAGCAGCGGCTTTTCGCCGTTAATAGCCCGTCGGCATCACCGCCCCACCACCATCTCAAGCAGCGCCACGCCGGCAGCCGCGACGACGTTGCCGGAGCCGCGCCAGGGAAGCGGCGCGAACGGGATAACCCCGTGCTCGGCCATGACGACCGGCTGCATGGTCTCAGACACCTCGGCCCCGCGGCCACTATCATTATTGCGCAGCCACACCACCTGGCTCCCATGATGGTTCTCAGGGGCGGCCAGCGAGGGTTCCGCATCCCTGCCGTCCTCGGCGCCCGTGTCACCGTCCATGCGGTCGAGAACGGCAATGATATGGTCGGCCGCGTCCAAGGCGGTCTGTAGGGCCTCGCCGAGGCGGGTGTGGATCTCAGTTTCCCCCATCGGCGCCGGCTCTACCGGAAGGGCTGCGCTTGGGCGCGGGGCGAAGGTAAGCACGTTGCCCATGTCAGGCTCCCTTCGCGTCGGACGAGACGATCACGGAGGAGCCGGCGACGATGAGGCGGGTGTGGGCCGCTCCCATGATGCTAGCCAGCGCCTTCATCTCCTCGTGGGTGTCGTGGACCGCGTTCAGCACCGAGAGGACAGCTTCAGGGCCTCGGCCGTCCAGGGTCTCGATAGCGGCGACCAACTCCAGCTTGCTCATCCGCAGGAAGCGGTCGGCGAGGTGCAAGCCGACCGTGTAGGGCGAAAGGCGTTCGTTCCACTCGCCCGGGCTGCGGATCGGCGTGTCGAGGTCGTATGCTTCGAAGCTCAGGGATGCCGCCCCTTCGGCCGAGCACACTTCGTTGTCTGCGCCGGTCTGCGTCAGCCGCTCGACATCGGCGGCAATGCTCCCGAGGATGTCTCTGAGATCCACAGCGCCGATCATGCCGTCATTCCCCGGTGCCCACTGTTGGGCATGGCGGATCACCGCGACGATGCCGGCAAGCGTCGTCGGACGCGTCTCGAACACCGCGTTCCACGCCACCGTCTCCACGTGGCTGGCGGCCTCCCAGACTGCACGCGCGGGCGCCATCGCGTCGTCGGATGTGCCCAGATCTTGCTCTCGCCGCCACACCTTATCGGTCGCGTCGCAGGTCTCCACGAAGGCAGCGCGGGCCTCGGCATGCGCTTGGATGACCGCAAGAACCGGGTCCGCCTCGTCCGGCGCTGCAGCCTCGTCCGCCTCAGTCTCGTCGGATGCGGGCTCGGCCGCTTCGATCGGCTCTGGCTCATCCTGCTCGCGGCGCGGCACCAGCACGCCGACGACAGTGCCGACGAGCTTCTGGCGCAGGTGGTCGGCGTCGTAGGGGCCATCGCTCGCATAGATCGTCCCCGCGCCGACGCGGTTGACCGGATCGACCCACCACTGCGGCTCGCCCTGGCCGCCGATCTTGCGGAAGTGGGTCAGCACCACGTCACGGGTGCCGCCGTGCCACTCGATCACGCACAAGGCGCCGTGGACCAGGTCGCGCCGAGACGGATCGAAGACGACGGTCTCGCCCTTCCGGACCAGCGGATAGGCGCCAGCATCCTTCACGTACTGCTCGCCCATGTCCTCGGGGCACTCGCTCATCACCGGCAGCTTGGGCGGGCGAGTGCCATCCTTCGAGGGGAGATCGACATCGCTGTAGATCCCGATCACGCGGTGGATCTTCTCGACGCGATCAGCGCCCAGGCGCCCGCCTCGCCCCGTGCTGGGCACCACGACCTCGATCAGCGGCACCACTTCGGACCCCGGCGCGAACGGCTTCGCGAACTCGGGCTGGAAGCCGTGCGTCAGGTCGAACACAACCGGGTCGGTCTTGCCCTTGAGGTAGAACACGGCAAGGCCGGCGCTGGTCGGCATCTCGGGCTCTACGACGAGGCTGGCACCAGGCGCCGCATGCAACCCGAGGCCATCACCATCGATCATGAGGGCGTAGGCGTCGTCGGAAGCGTTGGCCGGCGCGGGGATGGAGCCGAGCGAGGCAGGCGCCTGCTCCGTAGCCGGCGCCGGCTTCTCCGGTTCGAGTGCCGGCGATGCGACGGCCTTCCTCTTCGTGAACCGACCAGCGGTGTCGCGGAGGTGGGCAGCGCGGTCGCGCTGTTCGGCGTGGGTGGCGGCCTGTTGGGTCTGCGGACGGGTCAAAGAGGGCACGCGCGTGCTCCGTGTTTCAGGATGAGGGGATGCGCGGCGGGGCCGACCCGCCGCGCATCCC
>NZ_VRVF01000088.1:0-17679 GCF_008040045.1 Methylobacterium sp. WL8
CCCCCACCCCGCGCGGCCTCCGCGCTTGCGGGGCCTCCGCCCGTGCCGTCGCGGTCGCCGCCAGGCCGGGCCGTCGCGGTGGGCGCATCCGTTCGCCCGGTGGCGCGCGCGGTCGCGGCCGGGTCCGGTTGCGACAGCACCCGGGTCGGCGCGTCCGGCGCGCTCAAGGCCACGAGCGGCTTCGCGTCCCGCGTGGGCGAGACCGCCACCGCGACGCTTTCCTGGGACCGGCGGATCCGGCCCTCGGCGCCGGTGACGGCCAGCCCGAGCTCGCTGTTGCCGGCCGGGAGGGCGGGCGGCACGATCGCGAACCGGCCTCCGGCGTCGGCGAGCGCCTGCGCTGTCGGCTTGCCGTCAACCAGCAGCGTCACGGTGCCGTTCGGCGTCGATCGCCCCGCCACGACGGCCTCCCCGTTCGGTTCGATGCGGAGGGTCTCGAAGGTCGGCGCGACCGGCTCCGCGGCGGGCAGGGTATTCTCCCCGCGGGCGCCGGCTGCTCGTCCGGCCTCGGCGCCCTGGCCGGCCCCGGCCTTCGCTGCCGACCCGCCCGAAGCGGGCGTTCCGGCCTCCGGCATGCGGGCGTCGCCGCGGCTGGCCAGGGCGGGCGCGGCCGAACCGTCGGCCGTCGAGGCTACCGGCAGGAAGGGCCGCTGGATCCCGTCGCGCCCGTAGAACGCGAGGATCAGCCCGATCCCGAAGAGCAGGGCGAGGAGCGCGACGGCGAGGCCGCGTCCACGCACCGCAGCCGGCGCCGGCGTCGCGGACGCGATGTCGGGCGCCGCGTCCGGCGTCCGGCGGCGCTTGCCGAGCAGGGTCGCGACGACGCCGACGCCGACGAGCAAGCCCAGGAACCACCGGACGAGAGCGCCACGCAGACCGATCGACATGCCGGAATCCCCCCCTGCGGCGCCAGCCTCGGCGCCTGGCGGTCCCGGCTGTCGGGAGCGCGCGATCCGCCCCGGGGCGGCGGCGTCGCCGCGGCTCGGAGCAAGGCCCGTAACAACGTCGCGATGATCGGGTTCCTTGGTGGGTTTGGGTGGAAACTGGTATAGTCGCACCATTGACGTGAACATGATCGATCATCCAGAACCGAGGACACGAGCCGGACCGTAGAGAGCCTGGTCAACACCATCTCCTCTACGAACACAGGACGCACGATCCCTATGGACTTAAGTACAGAGCCTGAAGAACTCTCCGCGAGCGAGGGATTGCCCCGTCATGTCCGCGATATGATCGGCAGGCGCCTGGATGAACTCTTCCCGACGGTCGCCGAGGCCGACCCCGACACGCGCCTCGGGCAGGTCCTGCTTCGCTTGCGGGCCGCGCTGCTGGACGCCCAGGCGGAACGGCAGGTGACGAAGGCCTTCAGCGACAGCCTGATCCAGGCGGTGCCGCGGCTGCGCCGCTTCGCGATGATGCGCACCCGCAGCGCGGCGGAAGCCGACGACCTGGTGCAGGCGACCCTGTTGAAGGCCTGGGAGAACCGGTCCCGCTTCCAGGCCGGCACCAACCTCGTCGCCTGGCTGTTCACGATCCTGCGCAACGCGCACATCAACCAGGGCAAGCGCTACCGGCGCGAGGTTCCGGACGTCGACGGCATCTTCGCCGCGGGCTTGAGCGCGCCGGCCGAGCAGGAGCACCGGATCGGGCTGATCGAGCTGCAGGTCGCGCTGGACGCACTTCCCGCCGAGCAGCGCGAGACCCTGCTCCTCGTGGTGATCGAGGGCCTGCCTTACGAGGAGGCGGCCCTCGTCCTCGGGTGCCAGCCGGGCACGGTGAAGAGCCGGGTGAGCCGGGCGCGCGAACGTCTCTCCCAGATCCTGGGCGTGGCGTGACCGACGGCGCGGCCGGCGCGACGCCCGAGGATTGGGCCGACGCGGAGGCCGCCGCCGCCCGCGTCCGCGCCGCCATCGACGGCTAACTTGCGATGCGGGCGCCCGAGCAGCGCGCGGCCTTCCGGAAGGCCGTCGTCCTCGGCTGCGGCGCCTCGGGCGCCGAGGTGCCCTCGCCGGAAGCGGCGTCCTCGACGGTCGGCTGACCGGCGCGAGATCCATCACGTTCTCTCGATCCGTGCCGTCGGCAGGCGACTGGACGGAGCCGATGCCGCACGCCGCGTGTTGAGGCGGTCGCGGACGCGGTCGTCCAGCTCATGGACCCATCGCCCCGATGCCGACGATCCCGCCCTGGCTGTTCACGCGCGGCACACTCGCCGCCGTCGCCATCGCGGGCCTCGTCGCGGCCGGAGCTGTTGCCGTCTACCTGGCCCAGGCGACGACGCTCGTCATCGCGGTCGCCCCACGCGACGGGACCGAGCCCGGCCTGATCAGGGCCTACGCCGACGCCCTCGACGCCGGCGGCAAGGCCGTCCGGTTCAAGATCCTGCCCTTTGACGACGTGCGCGAGAGCGCCGCGGCGCTCCAGGACGGGCGCGCCGACCTCGCGGTGGTGCGGCCCGACGTCGACCTGCCGACCAACGGCCTGACGCTGGCGATCCTGCGCGACCAGGCGATGATCATCGTCTCGCCGGAGACCGCCGGGATCGACGCGTTTCCCAAGCTCGGCGGCCGGCGGCTCGGCATCGCCGCGCACAAGGACGCCGACCTCTCGCTGCTGAAGAGCATCCTCGGCTATTACGGCCTGAGCCTTGAGACGGGGCCCGTCGGCGCGAAGGTGCCGGCGCAGTCCGTCCTGCTCGTGCCGGTCGAAGGTGCGCAGGCGGGTCCGGCGATCCGGGCGCGGACGGTCGACGCGTTCGTGAGCATCATCGCCCCGTCGGCACCGAAGGCCCTGGCCCTCGTCGAGGCGGTCAAGGCCGTCAGCAAGGGCGGCAAGGTCAACTTCGTCGGCTTGCCGGACGACGCGGCGATCATCGAGCGCTTCCCGCGCCTGCAGGCCGTCACGGTCCCGGGCGGGTTGTTCGGCGGGGCTCCGAAGCTTCCCGACGACGACGTCAAGACCGTCGGCGCCTCCTACCGGCTGATGGCCCGCGCCTCGCTCGGCCGGGTGGTCGCGGCCGACGTGACCCAGAACCTGTTCGAGTTGCGCACCGCCGCGGCGAAGACGAGCGATGCGGCCGAGTACGTGCTGGCCCCGGCCTACGAGACGACGGTGGCGGCCACGAGCGCGCGGATCCCGATCCATCCCGGCGCCATCGACTACTACGAGCGCGAGCAGCACAGCTTCGTCGACCGCTACGGCGACACCCTCTACCTGCTGGCGGCGCTCGCCGGCGGCCTGGTCTCGGCGATGGCGTGGCTGCGGCAGCGGCTGGCCGGCCTGCGCCGCGAACGGATCGACGAGGTCACCGACCGCCTGCTGGCGATCATCGACGAGGCGCGCACCCTGCGCGACCCGGCCGCCATCGCGGCGCTGAACGTCGAGATCGACCGGCTCGCGACCGAGGTCGTCCGCTATGCCCGGGCGCGCGCGCCGGAGATGCGGACCATGGCCGCCGTGGGCATCGCCATCGAGACGGCCAAGGCCACCGTCGCCGATTGCCGCAACGCGGCTGCGGCCGGGCACGGGCCGGACAGCAAGCCGCCGTTCAAGCCGAGGCTGCATCTGGCCGGCGGCGAGGCATGACCGCCTTTCGCCTGCGCCGACGCCCGCCGTCGCGCGGCTTGCGCCGCGGGACGGACCGGGCCGGGTTTGCGGCCGCCCTTGCGAGCGATCGCCCGAGGGCCCGGAACGTCGACGGCGATCCGGGCGGCGATCCGGGCGGCTCTTCGGCGTCGCGCGATGGGCCGACCGCGCCTGAACCCGCCAGGACTTGGCGCGACGCCCCGTCCTCGCAGGTCCCGCCGGCCGCGACCGCGGAACGGGGACGCGGCGGCCTGCGGGGGGTCGGGCGCGCGATGCTCCGCCTCACCCTGGTCCGGTCGCGGACCGTCACCTGGATGAGCGCGGGCTTTGCCGCCCTCGTCGTGATGATCGCCGTCGCGGTCGCGGGCGTCGTCTACCAGCAGCACGGGAGCGACGCCGTCCGCCATACGGTCGAGGTCGACGGCCGCCTCGCGCGGGTCCTGTCCGCGTTGCAGGATGCCGAGACCGGCCAGCGCGGCTTCATCATCAGCGGCGACGAGGCGTTCCTCGGGCCGTTCCTCGCCAGCCGGGAGGCCTTCGAGCGCAACCTCGACCGCCTGCGCGAGCGCGTCGCCGACAACCCGGAGCAGCTCGCGCAACTCGTTCGCCTGCGGGCGCTGGCGCATCGTTTCGCGGGCGAGCTCGACCAGGGCGTCGCCCTGCGCCGGGCGGGCGACGCGGCGGGAAGCGCACGGCTCGTCGCCGAGGGGCAGGGCAAGCGCACGATGGACGCGATCCGCACCCTGGTCCGCGAGATGGAGGCGCGCGAGGCGGCCCTGCTCGACGCGCGGCAGGAGGCGGTGTCGCGCGTCGCCCTCGCCGTCTGGGCGGCCGTCGCGGCGGTCGTCGTGCTCCTCGCCGTGCTCGCGACCGCGGCCTTGCGGGAGGCCGGCCGCCGCGCGAGCTTGGCGCGGTTCCTCCCCGAGGAGCTGTCCGGGCGGCTCGCGGACGCCGACGACAGCCTCCGGGTCGGCCGCCGGCAGAACGCCGCCGTGGCCTTCGTCGACATGCGCGGCTCGACCACCCTGGCCGAGAACCTCGACCCGCACGAACTCTCGGTCTTCCTTACCGCGTTCCGGCGCCGGGTGATGCGCATCGCCCGCCTTCGCGGCGGCGTGGTCGACAAGTTCATCGGCGACGGGGCGCTGGTCGTGTTCGGCCTGCCCGAGCCGCGGGCGGACGACGCCGCGCGGGCGCTCGCCTTCGCCAAGGACCTCGTCGCCATCATCGCCCGGTGGAACCTCAAGGACGACGGCCACGCCCCGGTGCGGATCGGCGTCGGCATCCACTACGGCGACCTGTTCTGCGGCATCATCGGCGAGGACATGCGCCTGGAATTCACCGTGCTCGGCGACACGGTGAACGTCGCCGCCCGCCTGGAGCAGGCGACGAAGGCGCACGGCGTGTCGATCCTGGTCTCGGACGCGGCGCGGCAGGCGGCGGGCTCGGATGCAGGCCGGTGGCGCGAGGTCGGCCGGGCCCCGTTGCGGGGCCGGACCGAGGCGATGCCCTACCACACGCCCGACGACGAGGACGCCGCGGGGCCGTCCCCTTCGGCGACGCCTCAGGATCGGTCTGCGGCTCCGAACGCATCCAGCGCCGCCTGACCGGCCTCGATCGCGTCCTCATCCGTCGCGTAGGTCTCCGGCGAGACCCGGACGGACACGCCGCCCGCGTCCGTCAGGTGCCAGCGGTAGCGCCCGTGGGCGTCGTCGCGCGCCTCGACGGCGACGGGCGTCGGGTCCTCCATGGCTCAGCCTCCGTCGGTTCGACGCCACAGGTCGTCGCGGCGCTTGCTCCGAGGCGAGGGCTGGCGGGCACGGATCGGACCACCCAGGGTGCCGTCATGCCGCCGTCGCTCCGGACATCGCTGGCCAACGTGACGTGAATTCCGGCGTTCCGGGCGCATCCTGCGGCGGAAGCGCCCCGCCAAGCCGGGTTCGATCCGCGCCTCGCTGCCGCCCGCGGATGGGTTTTTCCGCGCCGCGCCGTCGTCGGCTCGTGGGCTCGGACGTTGGCAGGATCGGGGGAAGCCTCGCTCGCTTCGCGCGCGGGCAGGCCGGGTGCGCGAGCGGAGTCGAGCGATTGATGACGAACACGGTGGGCACGGCCGGCCTCGGACGCCTGTCGGGACGCGACGACGTCCGCGCGGCGGCACGCGACGCCATGGCGGCCGCCCTCGCCGCGTTCGAGCCGGACGCGCCGGTGCTGGTGGTCAGCCACTTCGACGCCGACGGCCTGAGCGCGGCCGCCATCCTGATCCGGGCCCTGCGGCAGGCCGGGCGCGAGGCCGACGCCTTCGTCGTCGCCAAGGCCGAGTCGCCCTGGGACCCCGAGGTCGCCGCCCGCATCGCCACCCGTGCGCCCGGCGGCCTGATCGTCGCCGACCTCGGCACCCGGCCCGATCCCGTGCTGCCGGGCCGCCCGACGCTGGTGATCGACCACCACGTCCCGACCGGCGAACCGAAGGGCGCCGTCACCATCAGCGGGAACGGCCTCGATCCGGAGCCGACCACCGCCCTCCTCGCCTGGTGGGCCGCCGGCGCCCTGGGCGACCAGGCCGACCTCCTGTGGCTGGCCGCGGTCGGCCTGATCGGCGACATGGCCGAAGGGCTGGATTTTCCGGAGATGGCGGAGGCCCAGGCGCGCTGGGGCAAGACCGCCCTTCGCGACGCCACGGCGCTCGTCAACGCCCCGCGCCGCACGGCCGCCGCCGACGCCAGCCCCGCGCTGCGGCTCCTCCTTAAATCGGACGGCCCGAAGCGCATCACCAAGGGCGAGGACGCGGACGCGTCGGCTCTTCATGCGGCCAAGGCGGAGGTCCGTGCCGCCATGGAGGTGGCCAAGCGCGTGCCGCCCGCGATCGGCGGCGACGTCGCGCTGATCGTGCTGGACTCGCCCTGCCAGATCCATCCGCTGATCGCGCAGCAATGGCGCGGCCGGTTGAAGGACAAGGTCGTGATCGCCGCCAACGTCGGCTATCGGCCCGGCTGGGTCCACTTCGCCGCGCGCTCGGCGAGCGGGCGCGACCTCATCGCCTTCCTGGCCGAGCACCGCCCGGCCAACGCCGACGGACGCTACGGCAACGGTCACGCCCAGGCGACCGGCGGCGCGTTGCGGAACGCCGACTGGAACGGCTTCGTCCGCGGCCTCGGCTTTCCGAAGGCGGAGGTCGAGGCCTGACCGGCGATGTTTTAGCGCCGCGGCGTTCGCGTCCGCTCAGGCTGACGTGACGGAGCCGTCGAACGGCCGGGCGCCCGAGCGGCAAGATGCAGGGCGTGTCCTACGTCGAGGACACGCCCTGCGACGGTCTTCGGAGTGGATCAGCGACCCTGCTGCGGCATCAGCGAGCGGGCCTGCTGGACCGCGTCGCGGCAGGACTGGTCGCCCTTGGCGTTGAGGTCGGTGGCGCGCTGCAGCGCCGTCTTGGCCTGGGAGACCTTGTCCTCGGCCGAGAGGCTTGCCTGGGCCGACGGCTCGCCGCCCTTCGCGGCCTCGACGGCGGCGGTCGGCTTGTTCTCGGACTGCGCCCGCACGTCGGCCGGCGAGGTCGCGATCTGCCCGTTGGCGACGGAGTTGGCCTGGCCGGTCCCGGTCGCGGCGGCGACGGGGCCCGCGACGCCGCCGACCGTGCCCGGCGATCCGCCGGTCGCACGGGCGGCGCCGTCCTGCTGGGCGCGGTCCGTGTCGGCGTTCCCGACCGGCTTGGCCATGGTTCCGGTGGTGCTCGCCGTCTGGTCGGCCGCTCCGTCGTTCGGTCCCTTGCGCTGGCCGGTATCGGGCTGCGAGACGGGCGCGCCCATGCCGACCTGTGTTCCGAGCTCGCGCTTGAGCTTGGCGATGTCGTCCGAGCAGGGGCCGCCATCCTGGGCGTAGGCGGCCGTGTTGAGGAAGCCGAGGGTGGACAGGGCTGCGACGCCGCAAAGCATCTTCAAGCGAGACATGGGCATCCTTTTATAAATCCGGTCGTCAACGCGATCGTCGTCAACATGTTCAAGATGAAAGGATCTATTTTACAATTTCTATCTTGGATATGCAGTGGATGTTGAAGGACAGCCGAGGTGGCGCGCTCGGGTGTCTCCCTGCGCAGGGCTCGTTGCTTCCAATGGCCGAAGCCGATGGGCGAAGCGCCCGGTCGGCACCCGTCTCCCTCGGTGGGGGCGTGACGCCATCGCGGCCGTAGGCCGAAAGCGGTGCGGGGCTCGGCCGGGCCGCACGAGGATACGAAGGGCCGAGCGGGCCTCAAACAGCCCCGCCCTCGCCCCCGTTCCGGCCGCGCCCCTGGTTCAACACGTCACAGGGTTACTCGTCCGCGTCGTCGGACGAGCGGCCGCGCGAGCGCTCGTAGGTGGCGATGGCCTGCGAGCAGGCCGGCGACAGGTTCGGGCGGTTGCGCTTGAAGCAGGCCTTCACCTCGGGGCCTCCGGGCTTCATGCCGGCACAGAGGCGGAGGTAGTCGCCGCCGCAATTCGCCTTCATGGCCTCCATCTCGGGGCCTTCCTGCGCCGCCGACGGCTGCAGGAGAGCGAGGGTCAAAGTCAGGGCGGAGGCGAGGGCGAGCCCTGCGCGTGTGGTGAAGCGTCGGTTCATGTCGATCTCACGGTTGGTTGCGGAAGCCGGCTGTCGTCAACGCGCAGGCTGCGGCGCGTTCCCGGGCTTGTTCGGTGCTGCGGCGGGCGGGCTGGCGAGTTGCTGGCGGGTCTCGGCGAGCTTCGCCTGGGCGGTGGCGAGGTCCTGCCGGGCCGTGGCCAGCCGTCCGTCGAGGGCCGCGGCCTCCGTGTTGCGGCTGGCCAGGGTCTCGGTGAGGGCGGCGAGCTCGCCCTGCGCGTCGGCCTGGCGCTTGCGCAGGGCGTCGAGGGCCGCGCTCGCGGCGTCGCGGTCGGCGGCGAGCTTCTGCACCGCCTGCTCGGCCTGCCCCCGCTCGGACGCCACGCGGTCGCGCTGGGCCTGGGCCTCGGCGAGGTCCTTGCGGAGGCCGGTGAGGGCCTCGCGCGCCTGCTGGGCGTCGCGGTCGGCCTGCGCGATCTCGGAGGTCAGCCGGTCCTTGTCGGCGGTCAGGTCGGCGACCGCCTGCTCGGTGCCCGTGCGCTGGCCGACCACCTGCCCGGTCGCGGCGCGCGCCTCCGCCAGCTCCTTCTGGGCCGCGGCCGCGGCCTCGCGGGCGGTCTGCTGGCGCTCCTCGGCCTTGGCGAGGTCGGCCGTCTTGGCGGTCGCCTCCTGCGTCATGGTCGCGAGGTCGGCGCGGAGCTTGGCCTCCTGCACCCGGGCGTCCTCGAGGCGGCGCCCGACCTCGGCGAGGTCCTGGGCGCGGTCGGCGGCCGCCTTCTCGGCGGCGGCGACGGCCTCGCGCAGGGGCGTCAGCTTTCCCTCGGCCTGGGCGGTCTGGGCTTGCAGGTCGGCGAGCTTCTGCGACGCGGCGTCGGCGGACTTGCGCGCCTCGGACGCCTTGGCCTCGGCGGCCTGCTGATCCTTGGCCAGCGCCTCGGCACGCGATTTGGCCTGCTCCGCGGCCTGCGTCGCCTGCTGGTCCTGCTGCCGGGCGGTCGCGATCTTGGCCTGAAGCGCGCTCAAGGTGCCGGCCGTCGAGACCTGCCGGTCGAGGTCGGCGCGCAGCGCCGTCTGCTGGGTCTGCAGCTCCGCGATGCGGTGGTCGCGGGCGCCGCGCTGGCGCGCCCCGGCGATGGAGGCGACGACGAGCCAGACCAGCAGCACCGCGGCGGCGACCGCGAGGCTGAACGGGAGGGGACGGCGCAGTTCCGAGCGATAGTCGATGGCCATGGGCGTCTCGCGATGTCGAAGGAGGGGTTGCGAAGGGAAGGCGAAGAGAAGGGGCGAAGAGAAGGGGCGAAGGAAAAGCGGAGTCCGGCGCGTCGGCGCGCCGGTCGTGGCTCGGTCCGGCGTCAGGCCGGCCTGGCGTTCGGCTGCGTCGAGGGATCAGCTTGGCTCGTCGGGCATCCTGTTTCCCGGTTCGATGCCGGACGCGGGCGTCCGAGGTTCCGCAATCAACCCACCGCGTCGGATGCGGCGCCCATCGAGGTCATGCGCTGGTGGAGGTCATGCGCTGGTGGAGGTCATGCGCCCGGCGAGGTCCGGCTCCTCGACCGGCGGCTCCCCGGCGGCGATGGTCCGCTTGACCGTCGAGCGGGCCGCATCGATGGCGATGGCCGCCGCCGACATGGTCCTGGCTTCCGTCGGCCGCTCGAGCGCATGCTTGGCGATGTCGCCGGCCAGGTCGTCGATCTCGCGGGCGAGGATCTCCAGGCGTCGCGCGGGCGCGCCGTCCTGGGCCTCGCGGCGGATCTCCAGCAGCCGGTCGGTGGCCTCCTCGACGCGCTCGCGCCGGATGCGCGACAGGCGCTGCCCGACCCACGCCACCGCCGAGCCGATGCCGCCACCGAGGAACGCGACGAGGTAGATCCAGGTCTCGTAGCGCTCGATGAAGCTCTGCTGCTCGCGCTCGAAATAGTCGACCGCGCCCGGATGGATCGGGAGCCGCGCGCTGGTGGCGGCCGCGGTGCTGTCGTAGCTCGGCGCCTGCAGGTAGTCCGCGGCCGGGGCCACGTTCGCCATGCCGCTGCGCAGCTCGAACAGGTGCTGGGTCACGTCGGCGGCCACCGCGCGGGACAGGTTCGCCCGCGCCATCAGCCGGTAGGAGGCGCCGACGGTGACCACGTCCTCGGCGGGGACCTGCGGGCTGCCGCCGAAGGTCTCGGCGGGCATGGTGACCGCCTGGAGCCGCGGCAGGCGGGCGACGATGGCGGCGGCGTTCGCGACCGCGACGAAGGCGACCTTCCGGTTCTTGCTGACGCCCTGCACGATGCCGATGATGCGTTGCGCCGCCGGGGCCGTCGGCGAGATCACGGAGATCACCGCGTCCACGCGCCGCCGGGCGAAGGCCGAGGTCAGGTCGGCCTCGGGCATCTCCACCAGGGCGACGTGGCGGGGCGGCACCGGCCCCTCGGGATCGTGGTCGAGCAGCGTCAGGCCGTAATGCTCGACCATCGCCTTGATCAGGTCCTGGTCCGCGTCGCGGTGGGCGAGGATGGCGAGGCGCTTGCGGTCGAGATCCGGGAAACTCTTCAAGCCCGACGCCTCGGGCGAGGCGATGATCATCGCCTGGTCGCGCAGGATCGCCAGCGTCAGGCCGTTGTCGGGGAGGTCGACGTCGGGGCGCACCACCGCGAGGTCGGCCCGGCCGTCCTGGAGCGCCGCCGCGCTGTCGCGCACGTCGTCGAAGGCCAGGATCTTGAGGCGGATCTCCTTGTGCCGCCGGGCGAGCGCGTCGGCGTAGGCCCGGATCACGGCCGGCTCCGTGCCGTCGCTGGGCGCCACGGCGATGGTCAGCACCGTGGCGCGCGACACCCAGTAGGCCGCCGCCGCCCCGAGCCCGAGCACCACCGCGAGGGCGAGGAACGCGAATTCGCGGCGCAGCGCCAAGGCGGCGACGCTCATCGCGGGCGACTTGAGGTGCAAGGGTGCCGAGAACTCGGGCGGACGACCAGCACCTTCGACCGCCCTCCCTGCTGCGTGGATCACGCCGGCCCGAAACAAGCACCGCCCGAAGACGGTTCCAGCGAAAGCAGGACGGCTGCCCGTGCATCCCCTCGCCCCGCGTGCGGGGAGAGGGCTTTGCCGATCTCGTCGTCGGCAAAGCGAGGCGGCAGCCGACGGTGAGGGGGCTCGAACGAAAGAGCCTCATCCGTCGGCACCCTCTCACCGCCGCTTCGGCTTCGCCTCCGCTTCCCGGCTGCACGACGGGGTGCAGCCGGGCCTCTCCCCGCCCGCGGGGAGAGGGGGAACCCGCGGGTCGTCCGAGGCCGTGGCCGGCTGCGTGGATACAGGAGCGTCCGAGGGACTGTCGTGACGGATGTTCGCCGTTTGTAGCCCACGCGATCACGCGAGGACGACACATGCTTCGCCGCGCTTTACCAAATAAAGTTTCATCAAAATGATACGTCTGCATCATTGAGCGGACCTGGCGCGTACATATCTCTCGGTCATCGCCAGACCCTTGAAGGTCATCCCTCCAAGGTCATGGCGGAAGACTTTCCAAGTTGTGTCGGACCCGATGAGACCCCCGCTCGGGTCCGGCATGGCCGCAGGGCCGGGCGTGCCGCCTTCGGTGCACGCTCGGCCCGTAGGCCGTCCCGACAAGCACGCAGGAAGGATCCCAAGAGTGGCCAACCCCGGCATGCCCGATCCGAGTCCCGGCGGCGACGCGCCGTCCGAGCCGCCGCCGCGTCCGTTCCCCGGCGAGCGCCCGCTCGGGCCGGACGAGCCGTCCGCGCCCTTCGAGGAGCCCGCCCCCGACGTCCCGTTCGAACCCGTCATCGATCCCGGGCCTCTGCCCGGCGAGCCGGCGGTTCCGGGAATCCGTGCCTGAGCGCGGGCCTGCAGACCTACGAGGCGCAGGCCATCGCGGAGGCCATCGAATCGGGCATGGCCCGCGGCGGACTCATGGCGACCCTCGGCGGCCTGCGCCTGACGACCTTCATCCCGCCCCGTGCCGGCGAGCCGATCGCGGACTACGCCGCCCGCGCCACGGGCGAACTCATGGTCCGCTATCTGGCTCAAGATGCGGACGACACCGAGCCGCCCGCTTGACGGGCCGGCCTTGAAGAGGAGCCCATGCCACCGTTTTCGACGTCCTTGTCGTCCATCTCCCCCGTGCTCACCGCGAAACTCGCCGCGCTGGCCCTGACCGTGGCCTGTGCCGCAATCGCTCCGGCCGCCGCCGCCGAGCCCAGCTTCGACGGGCGCTGGTCCGTCTCCGCCACCGTCGAGGATGGCGGCTGCACCGGCCCCTACCGCTATCCCATCGTCATCCGCGCCGGCGTCGTCGACGACGACGGCGGCAGCGGGGCCGACGCCTCGGGCCGCGTCGGAGAGGACGGGCGCATCGTCGGTTCGATCAAGAGCGGGCTCGCCAGCATCGCCGTCGAGGGGCAGCTCCGGGCGTCGGCCGGTTCGGGGCGCTGGACGCTCGCCGGCCCGATCGCCTGCTCGGGCCGCTGGACGGCGAGCAAAGCGGGCTGACGCACAAGGCGGGCCGGCGCAGGGGGGCGTCGAGCCGGTAGCGCGACCGGCAGGATAGCTTGGCTTGCGCTAACGCCCCGGCACGTCCTGGTGGTCGCTCATCGCGGCGGGCGCGTCGGTGATGTCGTCCATCACGAGCTGGTTCAGGGCGCAGATGAACGACGACAGGCGATAGCCGTCGTGGCGCGACAGCGCGTTGTCGAAGGCGCGGACGTTCCAGAACGGGTCGTTGGGCCGGGTGATCGGCGCGATGCCGGTCAGCTGGAGGCCGTGCAGGAAGCGCGCGGCCGGCCCGTTCTCGTGCAGGCTGTCCTCTTGCGGAAAGCGGGGCGCGAGGTCTGTGCTGTCCCAGAAGTTGCCGCGCCGGTCGGCGCGCGCCAGCCGCGCGCGGGTCAGCCAACGGTCCGAGCGCGGGCAGTCGATCGCCGCGTCGGCGAGCGTCGCGTAGGGGTGGTGCCGCTCGAGCCCGGGCGCGTCGAGGCCCATCAGCTCGTGGGTGGTGCCGAAGGGCGCAGCCGATTGCTGGGCGTCGGCGAGCACCCCGGCCGCCGGGCGCGGCGGGTCCAGGTTGCCGATGGTGTGCGAATCCTCCCGCGCGGTGTTCTGGAACGGGAAGGTCGCGGCGAGCAGCGACAGGGTCCGCACCGGCAGCGTCGCCAGCCCCGCGCCGAGGCCGACGGGGGCGGCCGGCGTGCAGGTCTCGCCGCGGGGCGGGCGGCCCTCGAACCGCGCCGCCACCCGGTCGAGGAAGCCGGCGGCCGGACGGAAGTCGAACTTGAAGGTCGGGAACAGGTCGTGCGTCGCCCAATCGTAGTCGACGCCGGCATCGAACATGCGGTCGGTGGCGGCGAGCCGGCTCCGGATGCGCTTGCGGGCGGCGGCAAAGCCGTCCGCGACGTCGAGGCCGATCCAGGCGCAGTCGCCGGGCCGTAGCCCGCCCGCCGGGAAGGCCAGCGCCGCGGTGACCGACATCAACACGGGCCGCTGGTCGGCGGGGAAGTAGCCGTCGTCGCGCACGACCTCGGAGGCCGGCGTGTGCGCGTCGGCGTGGTCGGCGAGGTGGGACCAGACCTCGCGCTGGATCGCGGTCCACTTGCTCGCCTCGGAGGCCGGGTTGATCAGGACCACGAGGTTGCCGAGCACAGGCGGCAGCGTCTCGCCGAAGCGGTGGCGGCGCACCGCCTTGACGACGTCGTCCTGCAGCCCGGTGGCGAGCATGTTGCCGCCGAGGCTGTGCCCGGCCACGATCAGCTTGTTGTGCGCGCCCGGCGCGCTCAGCGTCGTCTCGATCGTGCGCAGCGCCGAGATCGCCCCGGGGGCGATCGCCTCGCTCACGGGCTTGCGGTCGAACAGGGTGGCCCCGGCCGACAGGCCGCCGAAGAAGCCGCCGACCGCGTCGCCGAACCAGGTCCGCAGGCCGCGCTCGTCCACGCGGGCGCCGCGCCAGCCGACGTAGATCGCCGTCACGTCCATGTCGCAGACGCTCGGGTCGTCCGGGCAGCGCTGCGCCAGGAAGCGCGCGGCGTGGGCCGCGTAGAGGCGCAGGTCCGCGACGTTGCCGTCGCCGATCCGCGCGTCGTGGCGCCAGCCGTGGACGAAGGCGATCACGTAGTGCGAGCCGTGCGCGAGGTGCTTCTTCAGGGCGTCGAGCTGGGTGATCACCGGCTTGACCATGGTGGCCGGCATGCCCTTGGCCCGCATCTCGTCGTCCATGGCGTGGCGGAGCATCGCGCTGTCGACGGCCGCGTCGCCGGCCCCTTCTCGGGAGACCAGCGCGTAGGGCTCGCCGTCCTCCTGGAACTCGATGAAGCCGAGATGGTAGGCGAGGTCGCGTCCGCCCGGCGCGCGGGCGGGGACGACGTGGCGCTGCAGCGCGCAGCGCAGGCGCGTCCCCCATCGCGCATCCGCCGCGACGACGGCGCCCTCGTCGTCGCTGGCGTCGACCCAGCCGTCGCCGTCGGACGGAATCGCCGTCTGCAGGGTCTCGCGCCCGGTGTCGGCCAGGATCGTCCAGCCCCGGGCGAGACCGTCGCGGCATTCGGCGACGTTCGGGTCGAGGTCGCGATAGGCGCGCGCCTTGTCCGTGGAGAGCACGACGTAGTTCAGGAACAGGATGCCGAGGGCGGCGAGCGCCGACGCGGCGGCGACGCGGGACGCCGTGCGCAACGCGCCGACGGCCCAGCGCCCGAGCCGGACGACGACGCCTGCGGCGACGTGCGAGGACGCAGCCCGCCGCGCGCTCATCGCGCCGGGGTTCCGGCCGGATACGCCTCCGAGGGGCGCCGCATCGGAGACGATGTCATCGAAAACCCACTTCGAAACCCCTGATCCCCATGCCGATCCTTCGGTCGCCGTCCACCCTCGGTTACGGTGCCGGCGCGGCACGATCCGGTTTCGGTAACCGCACGGCCCGGGCCCGCGAAAGCGCGTCGATCGAACCGGGAGTGATCCATCATGATGCGCGCGATTCTACCAGCCGTCGCCCTCCTCGCCGGCACGGGGGTGGCCACGGCGTCGCTGTCGAGTCTCGTCGGCGCCTGGGGCCACGACTTCGCTGTGACGCCGTTCGAGCCGATGCAGCTCATGGTCGCGATGGCGACCGACAAGGCCACCGGCAAGTCGTTCAACGTGATCAGGATGCCGGACGGCCACGTGATGGCGGTCGTGCCGTTCGACCAGATGCCGAAGATGCCGGAGGTCGACCCCAAGAGCCTGATGCCGATGAAGGGCGGGCGATGAAGGGTGGCCGATGAGCGATCCCCGCCGACCCGCGCCGATGAACGGCAGAGGCCGCCCGCCGGGCTCCGCGGGCGGCGATCCCGCGCGTTGCCGGCATCGTCGTCGGAGACCCCCGCAGGGTCGAGCCGAGCGGGATCCTCGCCGTCCTCGTCGGCGCGGCGAGCACCGCTCAAGCCTGCGCTCTCGCACCGATGCCGGCGCCCGCGCTCCGGAGCCTTCCGATTTTGCGCAGCGTCACCTCGCTCGGCACCACGAAGCCTGCCGGCGACCCCACGATGCAAGCGGCGGCACCAAGCCGAGCCGCGCTGCGGAAAGCCGCCGAAACGCCGCCGCCACTGCTCGCTCACTTCGACAGCCCGGGACCCGCCGCCGCCCGGAGGCGTCGGAAGCGCATCCCCGTTCTGCGCCGTGCTCGTCGTATCGATCTGGCCGCCCAGGCTCAGAGGGTCACCCGCGCCCTGGTTGAAGCCCAGCACGATGTCCCGCGCCGCCGACCAGGATGGTGTTGCCGAGGCCGCCGACGAGGATGTTGTCGCCCATGCCGCCGTGGAGCCCGTCGTTGGCTTCGTCCACCGCGTCGCTTTGGTCGGACCGCTGTCGCAATGAATGGCTTGCGAGAGCTTCCTCCGTGATCTCTGAATCACGGAGGAAGCTCTAACCTACAGGGTGGTCGCATTTTCTTCACGCCAGCCGGCATCCACCGCGCTCGAAAATGCTCTAGAAGCTGGCTGACGTGATCCTCGATCCGATCGATGACCATTCATGCACCGCATCGCGGCCCGGAACGATTTGAACCCGAAGCGCCTTCCGACCAAGCCGAACGCAGGTGCCCTCGTGCCAGGCCGATCGTGCGGACAGTGCACGGCTTGCTGCCAAGTTCTTGCGATCGAGGTTCTGTCTAAACCCGCTGGCGTCCTGTGTCGGCATAGCACCGGCACGGCGTGCGGGATCTATCGGGATCGCCCCGAGGTGTGCGTGCGATGGTACTGCCTCTGGCGCAAGATCGGCGCGCTCCCGGATGAACTGAGACCCGATCGATCAGGGGTGGTCTTCGCGATCGAGAGCCGTGCGCCTTGCGCGGATGTCCTCGAAGGGGCCTGCGTCGTCGGCCGCGCCGTGGACGGAGAGGGTGCCCTGGGCAGCGCGGAAGCGACCGAAGCGTTCGCCATGTTCGTCCGTGAGGGGTCGTTCCCGGTGTGGAAGGTGTCCAACCAAGAGGCGACCCTCATGCGCCCCGGCGACCGCACTTAAAGTCCGGTACCGTCGGGGCGCTTCCTCTGCCGAAAGCAGGCTTTTCAGGTGATCTGACCATCTCCCGAAGGAGACGGCATCGCCTCAGGCCGACTGCAGATTGCCGGCGGACAGCTTGCCGCTGCGCTTGTCGGTCTCTTCCTCGTAGGAGAGCTTCTGGCCCTCGATCAGGTTGCGCATGCCGGCGCGCTCGACGGCCGAGATGTGGACGAACACGTCCTTGCCGCCGTCATCCGGCTGGATGAAGCCGTAACCCTTGGTCTCGTTGAACCACTTCACGGTACCGATGCTCATAGACAATTCCTAGACGTCTTGGGCGCACCAAAGCGGCGCACTCACACGCCAAACGAATGATCCCGACGCGACGTTCCGCATAAAGTCGCCCGCTAAGGCGGGGCCGGAGGGCGGTCGGCGTCGCCGAGATCCACGTCGAGGCAGGGGAAGGTCCGGTTGGCGATGGTCTTGGCGAGCACTTAGGTCTTGAGGGCCGGCCAGAGCACGTCCCCGCTCGGATCGCCCGCAGAGCGTCCAAGCGCCGGGAGCACGGCCAGGCTGATCAGGAGCGGCAGGATGCGACGCATGGTGTCCACGCCGACGGGGCGCAAAGGCCGGAGCGATAAACCGCTACGAACGCACGTCTGATGGTCAAACAGTCGACCTGACGATTGAAAAAACGGTCGACATCACCCGATTGTACCGTGCGTCCCCGGTGCAGCCCCGGCCTAAAACGGGGCAGCATCGAATTTATATACAGGCCTAGCTTGTTGGCAAAAAGGGAGAATTGGTGAGCGCGTTGGGGTTCGAACCCAAGACCTACAGATTAAAAGTCCGTTGCTCTACCAGCTGAGCTACGCGCTCGCGTCCGCCGTGCAGTCGGCCGCGCGGGCCGGCCCCGGGGAGGCGTGGGTGGAATAGGGGAGGCCGCCGGACGGGTCAACATGGGGGTTGCGCCGAACGGCGTCGCATCCGTGCCGCGCGGGCGCCATGGTCTGCTGGCATCGGCGGTCGGACGCCCGGATGTCGGGCCGGAACGTCAGCCGTGATCCCTCCCCGCCCTGCCCCGCCCTCGCC
>NZ_VRVF01000089.1:0-17511 GCF_008040045.1 Methylobacterium sp. WL8
CTCTCTGCCGACTATATCAAATAAATTTGCCTGACATCAAGATAATTTGCACGAAACAAAGTGTCCGTCTGGCCTGCCTCCAATTCGGTGACTCAGGTACAAAGTTAGTGCATCTTCGGTCGTTTGGCGATGGCGGGGCGTTCAAACTGTGAACCGTCCCGGGTTTCCCGGAGGCCATTTGGTTTGGGTCAGGCTGCCGAGGTTTGCGCCTCGGTCTGGGCTGAGTCACGCGCTTCGGCCTCGGCGGGAGGGATATTGGGCTTGTCGCAAACGCGAACAGGCCTTCGTTCACGGATCGTTAGCCATCCCTGACCAGCTTGCCGCCTCCGCCTTGGAGCCGGCCCATGATCCTGTCCGCTATCGCCGCCAAGCTGAAGCAGCGCTCCAAGGCCGACTTCAAAGGCCGGCACTACGAGGCGACGCTCATCATGCAGGCCGTCTCCTGGTACCTGCGCTATCCGCTCAGCTACCGCGATATCGAGGAGCTGTTCCTGGAGCGGGGGCTGGAGGTCGATCACAGCACCTTGAACCGTTGGGTTCTGGCCTACTCGCCCCTGATCGAGAAGCGGCTACGTCAGTTCCGTCAGCCGCACTGCGGCTCGGTTCGGATCGACGAGACCTACATCAAGGTGCGCGGCGAGTGGCGCTACCTCTACCGGGCCGTCGACAAACACGGCCATCCAGTCGACTTCCTGCTGACCGCAAACCGGGATCTCGATGCGGCCAAGCGCTTCTTCCGCAAGATGCTTTCGGCCGAGCCGTTGCTCGCTCCCGACCGCATCGGCACGATGGCGCTGGCCCGTACCCGCCAGCTATCGCCGAGAGCCGGAAGGCAGGCCTGCTGCCTCGCGCGCCGATCCACTACGTCACCAAGCACCTGCAGCAGGGCATCGAGAGCGACCACTTCCGGGTGAAGCGGTCGATGCCGCGGGTGGGCGGTTTCCGCTCGTTCAACACGGCCCGGCGCACGATCCAGGGCGTCGAGGCCATGCTCTGGCTGCGCAAGGGCTTCGGCTTCGCCGGCGCATGGACGGTGCGTGAGCAGAACCATATGCTCGCGCTCTGCTTCGGGCTTCCCCAGGCGAACAAAGGGTGAAAGCGGGACGGCAGGGGTCGTTCCGCGTCTCAGATCCGAGTTTGCGACACGCCCGACAGATCCTGGCCGCGTTGTTCACGTTTCTCGTTCCAGCCCACCGGATCGATCCCGCGTGCTCGATCGAACGTGGTCCTGCTCGCAGCGATGTTGATGGCAATGCTAGCATCGCTTACAAGACGATATGGCTCACGCGCTCGCACCGGCTGCAACGATCACGATCCGCAATCTCGATGGCCGCGTGAAGGAGCGGCTCCGCATCCGTGCGGCGATGAACGGTCGTTCCATGGAAGCGGAGGCGCGTTCGATCCTGGCAGTCGCTCTTGCGGTCGAGGTCGACGACGCGCCCGATCTCGCCGAGGCGATCCGACGCCGAGTGGCACCGTTTGGTGGCATCGACCTGGAAGAGCACCCGGCTGTCACGATCGGCGCCTCGCCGTCCTTCGATCGATGATCGTCCTCGACACGAAGGTCATCTCCGAGCTGATGCGCCCCGAGCCAAGTTCAGCCGTGGTCGCGTGGGTCGCGTCCCAGCCCCGCTCATCGCTCTACACCACCAGTCTCAACCGCGCCGAGATCCTCTACGGCGTCACGATGATGCCGCCCGGCCGCCGACGGGACGGGTTCGCTCTGGTCGCCGCCGCGATCTTTGCCGAGGAGTTTGCCGGACGCGTCCTGCCATTCGACGGCTTGGCCGCCGATCACTATGCGCGGATCGTACGGACACGCCGGGATGCCGGGATGCCGATCGAAGGCTTTGACGCCTTGATAGCGGCGACGACCGCGGCTGCGGGCTACAGCATCGCCACCCGCGATGTCGGCGGTTTCGAAGCTTGCGGTCTGACGATCATCAATCCCTGGCAAGCAGCGGGGTGATGACGAATTCGACCACGAAACCGAGCAGATAGAGCCTAGCTGATCGTTCCCGTCACGTCAGCTCGCGATGGCTAGCATTGGAGCGACACCCTCGCGCAGCACGTAGCCACGACCCCAGACCGTCTCGATGTAGTTCTTGCCGCCCGATGCGGTCGCGAGCTTCTTGCGCAGCTTGCAGATGAACACGTCGATGATCTTCAGCTCAGGCTCGTCCATGCCGCCGTAGAGGTGGTTGAGGAACATCTCCTTGGTCAGCGTCGTGCCCTTCCGCAGGGCAAGGAGTTCCAGGATCTGGTACTCCTTGCCAGTGAGCGGAACCCGCTTCCCGTCGATCGCGACAAGCTTCTGATCGAGGTTGACGACCATGTCGTCGATCGTCACGGCCGCCTCGGCATGCCCTTGCGAGCGGCGGACGATCGCCTGGATGCGGGCGACGAGCTCGTCCCGGTGGAACGGCTTGGTGAGGTAGTCGTCGGCGCCAAAGCCGAGGCCCTTCACCTTGTCTTCGATGCTGGCCATCCCTGAGAGGATCAGGATCGGGGTCTTCACCTTGGCCAAGCGAAGGCTGCGTAGCACCTCGTAGCCGGACATGTCGGGGAGCGTCAGGTCGAGCAGGATGATGTCGTACTCGTAGAGCTTGCCGAGATCGATCCCCTCCTCACCGAGATCGGTGACGAAGGGATTGAACCCGGCCGCCTTCAGCATCAGCTCGATGCTCTGCGCCACCGCCGCATCGTCCTCGATCAGCAGAACCCGCATCGTCCGTCCCCGTAAGTGTTAAGATCCACTAATGCGTGATCCTTAACAAATTCCTGTTTTGCAGTAGGGTCCGTATCAGCGCCTTATTAGCGCATATTCGACTTGTTGTCCTGCCAAAACTTAACTAAGACAGGTCATATCAGTCGATTATAGGACAGTATATTTCATGTTGGACGAAGCAGTGACAGATACAAGCAGCAACGTTTTGGCGATGGCAGCCGATATCGTCTCAGCCTATGTCTCGAACAATCACGTTCAAGTTGGCGAGCTGCCGAACTTGATTGCCAGCGTCCATGCTTCCCTGAGCCGCCTCGGCGGTGAGGAGCCGACGGCGGCGCCCGAACCTGAGAAGCTGACGCCCGCTCAGATCCGCAAGTCGATTACCCCGGATGCGATCATCAGCTTCGAGGACGGCAAGGGCTACAAGACGATGCGGCGTCATCTTACCCTCCGCGGCCTGATACCGGAGGCCTACCGCGCCAAGTGGGGCCTGCCTACCGACTACCCGATGGTGACTACGAGCTACTCGGCAAAGCGCTCCGAACTCGCCAAGAGCCTCGGTCTGGGTCAGCAGCGGCGCAAGTCGGCACCGGATGCGGCCAACGGTTCGTGAGGGGAGGGGGTTCTGGAGCACCTCGGCCACAGGGTTAATGAAGGGTTGCCGTTCATGCCTTGTTCCCGTTGTGGAAAACCCACGAAGCGGTCAGTTTGGCCCTTGTAGCGGGGCACAGCATGCACATTCGAGCCGGGGAGCGGCTGCGTCTCACGCTGTGGGGCGCGAGGAGCCGCGCTATGGTCAGTCTCAACACCTACGCGGTGACGCAGCCCGCGCTGGAGGGGCTTGATCCGACGGAGGACGGCTTCCACCACGACGTCACGTCGTGGTTGCATGACGGCTTCAACACCTTGACGGTCGTGTTGATCGGGCCGCCGGGCGAGGTCCCGTTCCGCATGGTGGTCCGGCATGGCGACCAGGCCGAGCACGTGCTTGATGAGGCCGACTTTCTGCCGCTGGCGACCCCCTGGCGACTCTGGACGCTCCGCATCGAACGGGCATCGGTGCTGAGCCAGCGTCTCTCCGGCGTTGGTCACGCCCAGCCGCGGCGGATGGCCAGCGATCAGATCATGCCAGGTGCTGTCGGCGGCGGCATGTCCCTACGCATCGACCAGACCAGGGCGCCGGCCTCGTTGGTGAGCATGGCGACACCGGACCAGCCCTCAAGGATCGCCTCGGCGAGAAACCTGCCTTGAGCGATCGCCTGATCTCCCGAGCTCGCCTCGATGTGGAGGTGCTGCGTCTCGATACGCCCGCCACCGTCGCAGGGACGGCGCAGGACCCGGAGTTCGAACCCAGAAGTGGGTACACCTGCAAGCTGTGGCATGTCGTCAATTCGTAAAACGATTTGTTTGGCAAGGACATAGCCAAACAGGCGTGGTCAGACCTCTTTTTGGATGTTGAGGGCCTTCTTTTTCGAGACATGCACCGAACCGGGATCGATCGTGTCTCTGCCGCGGCTCGGGTCGATCTCAATCTGTGACGATATGAGGATGTGAACGCGTGCCTATCCCCCGGCGTCAGCTCGGCGCATCGATCCGGACCGCGCTGCATATCGCTGACCGCGATGCGATCGCCGCTTTCGTCCTGGACGAGAGCACGGTGTTTGCGCCCCACAATCCGTTCGCGAGAACCAGTGTCGGTGCACAGCGTCAGGTTTGGACCGGGTACCAGCGCGAATTCTACTTCTCAAACATCGCCTCGCTTGGGCTGGCGTGTTTGATGAACACCTTATGCGCACGTCCCGATGACGAGACGATTGTTCAGGAGATCCTCCAGGCCGATGGCTGCCGTGCTTACGTGTATCACCCAGGCGACGGCTGCCAGATTGTCGGGGCCGTGCTGCATGCCAAGGGCATCGGAGCCCTGCCGGTGATCAAGCCACTTCCACGGGGTGGCCGGCGGGGCAGCAGGCAGAGATCGACGCTTCAGCTCGACTTGTTTGCGGTCGGGTAGAGCCCCCGAAACAGGTCACCCATCGCCCTACGGCGAAACAGGGTGCGCCAGCGTCGACGCCGATGCTCGGGGCGATCGTGATTGATGTGACAGCGTTGGCAGAAGGCTGCGAGGTTGCGGTCGAGATTGTTGGTGGTGTCGTGATCGCGGTGCGCGGCAGCCAGCACAACGCGGGTCGTACGGATGCGACCGAGATCTTCGATCGTCGGCAGGCTGCGCAGCGTACGGCCCTGTCCATCGCGCCAGGCACCGATGCTGGCATCCCACCAGCGCCCATCACCGAGATGGTACACGGTCAGCCCATGGGGCCGACCGCAGCTCTCGCAGGCGCCGCCCGCCCGCCCGAAGCGGATCGCCGCGGAGAGTTGCGGCCAGTCGATGGGATAGAAGAAGCGATGCTCGCGCCGGATCGGCATGATGCGAGTCTGTCACAGCTCGAACGGCAGCGCAGCCGTTGAATGAATACGACCATTAGCCAAAGGGAGTCGTTTGCATTACAACGTCATGCAAACGGAGGCTCCAATGGCCAATGCGCTCGTGCAAACCCGGATTGACCCAGCTCTGAAAGAGGAGGCCGCAACCGTACTGGCCGCGATGGGACTCACTGTGTCTGAAGCGGTTCGGCTGATGCTGACGCGCGTGGCACGTGAGGGGACTCTGCCATTCGAGCCCCTCATTCCCGACGAGGCGACGATTGCTGCGATGCGCGAAGCCCGCGCCGGCGGCCTGCGCCGCTTCGACAGCTTGACGAACCTAATGACCGACCTCGATGCGGACGATTGAGCGAACAGGTCAATTCAAGCGCGACTACAAACGCGAGATGAAGGGACAGCACCGCGCAACCCTCGTTCCAGATCTCACTGCTGTGCTGAGTGCTCTCGTTGCCGACCAAACGCTTCCACCGCGTCATCACGATCATGCCCTGGTTGGCAATTGGCGCGATCACCGAGATTGCCACGTCAAACCCGATCTTGTGTCGATCTATCGGTTGCCTGATGAGGTGGCGCTACAGCTGGTCCGCCTTGGCTCTCATACTGAACTTGGACTTTAGGATTTACTATCCTGTTTGACCGCTCATCAATACGATGCATCTTTATCGAGAATGTTTCGTATTTTTCAAGATGGGAGGATTTCGATGGTGATCCCGAGGCTTTTGGGGAGGTCGGACCAGGCTTTCTGAGTGGTGAGCGCAACAGCGTTTCGGTGTTGTGCGAGGGCAAGGCAGGCATGATCGCTGAGGGAGAGATCGAACGCCTTGAGAAGCGGTCTCATCATGCCTGTGGCCTGAGCTTGAGCGTCGTCGAAGGCATCGACTCGTAGGTGAAGTCCGCCGACAGCCTGGGCGATGCGATGTTGGGAGCCGCCGGCTTCAGCGAGGGTGGCGTAAACTTCGGACAAAGCGACGGCGCTGATCCAGGCGCGTGGCAGGACTGTGATCACGCGTTGCGTCCCGGCTTCACCCTTGAGCAGGCAGAGCAGGGCTGAGGCATCGAGGACGACCGCTTCAGTCATGCTCGGCCTCCGGGTGCGGATCGTTTGCACCATCCTGGCTCAAGGCATTTTCATCTGATGCCTCGTCGGGTCGGAATGTGCCGACGATCGATTGAGCTAGGCGTACGGCCGAGGTGAGCGATCGGACATGAAGTCCGTCCTCATCCAATTCGATGATGACGGTATCACCGACCTCGATCCCGAGTTTGCGCCGGAACGCAGCCGGAATGATCAGCTTACCCCCATCGATAATTTTAACCGCCTGCGATGCCATCACAACTCGTCAAAGGGTACCCGAATATCGGTTCGTACCCAAAGATTCATATCACATCAAGACGGCGCGGCTCAGGCCAGGGAACTAAGGTCCTGGATCTGCGCATATGGCTCTATCTTCGACTCTGATCGCGATCCAGTTTTGAGATGGAAAGCCAGTGATTGACCGAATTAACATCGCTACCGTATACCGTGTCACTTAATGACGGTTTGCCAGCGATGACAGAGCGTAGAATTTATGACGTCTTGTGGTACAACAGCTCGGCCGTTTGGGGGCCATCGCTCCAACTGTCACGCAATCGCTCGTTTGTGTGACGAAACCGAGGGGCGGGAGGCAGGCGTCGGAGCCTTAACGATCTGCGGCCGGCCCATGGGGCCTGAGACGAGGATCTGGACACGATGCTTTTGGGCTACGCACGTGTTTCGAAAGCAGATGGCAGCCAAACGGTCGACCTACAACGAGATGCCCTCGTACTAGCCGGGGTCGCAGCAGACCGACTGTACATGGATGAAGCTTCAGGCAAGAAGGACGATCGTCCGGGCCTTGAGGCTTGCTTGAAAGCCTTGCGCGAGGGCGACGTTCTTGCAATCTGGAAACTTGACCGCCTCGGCCGCGATCTGCGTCATCTGGTCAATACAGTCTACGATTTGACAAAGCGCGGCGTCGGTCTTCGTGTTTTGACGGGTCAGGGCGCCAACATAGACACGACGACCGCGAACGGGCGGCTCGTATTCGGCATATTTGCCGCATTGGCCGAGTTCG
Organism: Methylobacterium sp. WL8; assembly: GCF_008040045.1. Lineage (NCBI taxonomy): Bacteria > Pseudomonadati > Pseudomonadota > Alphaproteobacteria > Hyphomicrobiales > Methylobacteriaceae > Methylobacterium > Methylobacterium sp. WL8. The sequence goes on from NZ_VRVF01000089.1 coordinate 7,267, forward strand.
AGCGTGAACTCATCATCGAACGCACGAAAGCAGGACTTGCATCTGCACGTGCGCGAGGCCGAAAGGGCGGACGAAAGCATAAAATGACGACTGCAAAAATCCGATATATCCAGTCATCCATGGGCCGGCCTGAGACGAATGTCGGTGATCTTTGCCAAGAACTTGGGATTTCCCGTCAAACCCTCTACCGCTACGTCGATCCAACCGGCCAAATCCGACCGGACGGCGAGAAGCTGCTGGCCCGAAAGAGCATCTGAGTTCGAGGCTCACCTCCGTCGGATGGGCAAACGCCCTTTGTATCGATGCTTTGGCCGCTTCTCAGATGCCCGGCATTCTCTGATGACCAAGCATCGCGGATGATTGGTGCTCGCTTCTCCAGCCCTCCGCCAGCTCGCGTGCACCGAGCAGATTTTCGAGGACCTGGGGAAGGCCGCGATCCCATGCGGGTGCGAGCGCATCCAGCAAACTGGCCCAGGTTTCATCGTCGAGCTCGGGATGACCGACCACACGGGCGAGGCCGTCGTGCTGGTCGTACTCCAGACCGGTAATCCGGCCATCGGACACGGCCTGGATCCCCAGCGTCAGCGCCCGCATCGTCGCGTCGAGTTCCTCCTGCGCGTGTGCGTGCAGTCGCATCCTGGCACGCTTCAGCGCCGCCGCTTGCTGCTCGGCTGCTCCCCGGGCTCGGTCTGCCGCGATGATCGCGTCCTGGGCGAGTGCTTCGAGTTCACCGAGGTCGGCTTCGCGCGCTTCGATGTGTCCCTGGCCTACCGCGAGCGCCTGTTCGCAAACCTTGCGATAAACGTCCGGCGGGAGATGCGTTCGCGCCGTCGACGTCTCGGGGATCCCACGTTGCAGGCGGACATCGATGTTCGCGCGGGCGTGGGCGGCCCATGACGATTGCAGCGCTGCATAACTAAACTTTTCGTTGTGTTCGATCCGGACCGCATCGAGCGCACCATGGACGGAGACAATCCGCTTCTTGCTGGACTTGTTCATCGCGGCGATGCGGGTCGGGACCAAAAAAATGTCGACCACGCCGCCGCCTTCTTCATCGAGGTCCATGCGCCAGGCGATCGTCGCGCCAAGGCCAAAAATCCCTTCGGCCCAGGCCACGGCCTGTTCGACCAGCTTCTTGTTCAGTGGATTGCGAGGGTCGTGCAGGCCGCCGGCTTCGCAGATGACCTGGGGGCTGATCCCGACCAGAGCGTGGAGGGCGATGGCGGCCTTGCCGTAGGTGACCGCACCCGTCTTGGCCACGGCTGCGCGAAAGGCGCCCACGATATCGAGCGGATTGTCCGGGCTGTAGCGTGAGCCCGCTAAATTGAACGGCGTAAGATCCTTGCAGGCTCGGCGCCGACCCGTCGGATCGAGCCGACGACCGTGGGAGGCAAGCCGCGAGAGCTCGGGGAGATCTCGAACTTTCTCGGCGCGGACGAAGGCGAAGGGGGCCATGACAGTGGGACTCCAGGATCCATCCCTCGAGCCTGGCAGAGCCCTTCGAAAATCGCACGGTGTTCCGTCCGAGCCGTCGCGATGTCGCTTTCATCCCTCCCGATCGAGGGTCGGACAGCACGATCTCGACCGCGATCCCGGATGACCTCCGTCGGTTTTGCATCCGATCCCGACGGGCTGAAACATGCCCACGAAATTTTTTCGATCCGGCCGTTTGAGCTGCATGACTCACTACGGACCTGAAACGGCCGCCTCGGCGGGGTGCGGCCCGGATCATTTGAGCCCTTCCCTTTTTCGTCGCTCGCATCCCGAAATGGAGCATCGAGACGAAACATCGGGTGGGCGATATGATCGACGTGAACATCGTGATGAAGCTCGTAGCCCGCTCGCAGGCGGAAACCGCGATCGCCGAGGCGATCACCTCCCGCGGCGTCGGGGCGCGGGCGTCGCGTGTCCTGGTCGGAACTCTCGCGTCCGTCTGGACCCGTCTCGCCGTGCGCCTCGACCGGGCGCGCCTCGTGACCCGTCACGGGGTCGCCAAACGCATCGCCAGCACACAGAAGGTCGTGGCGACCACGATCGCGACGGGGCCCGCCGACCCCGCGGCGCTCCGGGATTGGATCGTCGCGGTGACGGTCGGCCTGCAGATCCGTTACGGCAACCGCCTCGAGGCTGCGGTGCTGCATCGGGACGGCCCGTTGCCGGTCATCGTGGCCGTGATCGTGCCGGCCGATCCGGCGCTCCGCGCCCGACGCGAGCTCGATCCCGGCTTCCGCGAGCCGGTCAAACGGACGGCGAAGGCGGTGCCGTCGGACACGGTCGATGTTCGCGAGGCGACCGTGCCGCGCACGCCGGGGAACGCCGAGGCGATCGTGATCGTGCTGCCGCGCGGACCCGCTCCGCTCCCGGCAGACTACGACGCGCCCATCGAGATCGACGAACTGGCCCGGAGCGCCATGATCGCGTTCCCGTCGACGTCCCTCCAGCTCGTTCGCCCGGACTCGGAGAGCGTCCCCGCTCAGCCCGGCATCGAACCGGCGAGCCCGGCACAGGATCCGTCGTCGACCTGGACGGTACCGCAGGACGACCGCTGGTCGAGCCTTTGCAACCCGCCGCCCTGCCGGCAGGGCGGGTCAGCCGGCGTTAGCCCTTCTCCCGCGACCGTCTCCATCGCGCGTGTGCCTGTCCCCCATGGGCACTGGGATCAGGGTCAAACCTCCGACGATGTCGATGGGACTCTGGCCTCGAGCACGGACGACGACGCCGACGATCCTGGCTTTGGGTGGGCCTGTCGCAAACGCGAACGCGCCTTCGTTCACGGATCGTTATCCATCCCTGACCAGCTTGCCGCCTCCGCCTTGGAGCCGGCCTATGATCCTGTCCGCCATCGCCGCGAAGCTGAAGCAGCGCGCCAAAGCCGACTTCAAAGGCCGGCACTACGAGGCGGCGCTCATCGTGCAGGCCGTCTCCTGGTACCTGCGCTATCCGCTCAGCTACCGCGATATCGAGGAGCTGTTCCTGGAGCGGGGGCTGGAGGTCGATCACAGCACCTTGAACCGTTGGGTTCTGGCCTACGCGCCCTTGATCGAGAAGCGGCTGCGAGCATTTCGCAAACCGCACTGTGGCTCGGTCCGGATCGACGAAACTTACATCAAGGTGCGGGGTGAGTGGCGCTACCTCTACCGGGCCATCGACAAGCACGGCAATCCGGTCGACTTCCTGCTGACCGCCAACCGCGACCTCAAGGCGGCCAAGCGGTTCTTCCGGAAGATGCTTTCGGCCGAGCCGTTACTCGCCCCAGACCGCATCGGCACGGATGGCGCCGGCACCTACCCGCTGGCCATCGCCGAGAGCCGGAAGGCAGGCCTGCTGCCCCGCGCGCCGGTCCACTACGTCACCAAGCACCTGCAGCAGGGCATCGAGAGCGACCACTTCCGGGTGAAGCGGTCGATGCCGCGGATGGGTGGCTTCCGCTCGTTCAACACGGCACGGCGCACGATCCAAGGCTTCGAGGCCATGCTCTGGCTGCGCAAGGGCTTCGGCTTTGCCGGCGCATGGACCGTACGCGAGCAGAACCGGCTCCTCGCCGTCTGCATCGGATTTCCTCAGGGGAACAAAGCATGAAAGCGGGACGGCAGAGGTCGTTCCGCACCTCAGATCCGAGTTTGCGACACGCCCCGGTCACTTGCATGTGAAGAGCCAACCGGCAGTGCCGGCGTCAAGGCACGCTGCGCTCAACGGCCTTGACCCCGCCCTTACCGACCGGCGATGGGCTACCAGCGAGGCAAAGCCCCGGATTGCCGGAACACCGGCCGCTCTCAATGGCTGCATGCTGGCATAGCAGTATGACGGCGTGCTGCTGTGTCAGTGCGGCATTCTGCCAGTTTATCAGTATGCTGCTGTAGCAGCGTGCTAGCATACCGCTATGGTAGTTCGCTGCTGTGACAGTTAAACAGTTTGCCGCTATAATGACACACTGCCTTAAAAGTTTGCTGATACGCCATCACAGCAGTATGGCAGTACGCTGCTGTTTCAGATATGGTCGCCTCCATGCACGTCGTCAGCTTCGTCACCCAGAAGGGCGGGACCGGGAAAAGCCACCTGGCCTCCAGTTTCGCAGTCGCCGCCGAGGCCTCCGGGGAGCGCGTCTGCATCCTTGATCTCGACCCGCAGAGCACCGTGGCCGAGTGGTACGAGGCCCGGACTGCGGAAACCCCTGCCGTGCTGAACCACAACGAGGCCGCCAATCTCGACAAGGTGTTGAGTGCCTTGGGGGAGGCGGGCTTCAGCCTGGTGGTTATCGACACCCCCGGCACCGACAGCCACGCAACCCGCGGGGCAATGAAGGCCGCCGACCTCAATCTGGTGGTGGTCCGCCCCAGTGAAGCCGATCTGAAAGCCACCAAGCCCACGATCGCCGCGCTGCTCGACATGGGCCAGCCGTTCGCGCTGGTGATCAATCAGGCCTCACCCAACAAGCAGGCCCGGCTGACCAGCGCTGTCAACACGCGGCTCAGCACCAGCGGCATGGTCGTTCCGGTTTCCATCGCCTACCGCATGGATCACCAGTACGCCTACGCGATGGGGCAGGGAGTCCACGAGTACGATCCGGACGGCAAAGCCGCCCAGGAGATCGGGGAGCTATGGGCCTGGAGCCGCAAACAGCTGGCGCCAGCCAAGACGATTGCTGAAATCAAACCGAGAAAGGCACGCGCCAATGGCTAAGAACAACCCCGCCCTGGCGATCCTGCAGGGCAAGCCGAGCGCGACCCAGCCGGCTGCAGCCGCCACCCCGGCCAATCCGAAGGTAGTGCCGATGGTTGTCGAGGCTGCCCCGACCAAGCCTGCCAAGGCGTCCGCCGGCACTGCTGACAATCAGACGCGAGTCATGATCTACCTGCCGGCCAAGGTGGCCCGGAAGTTCAAGGAAATGGCGTTCTTCGAGGACCGCAAGGCCAACGACCTGTATCTGGAGGCCGTTGACGCGTACCTCACCAAACAGGGCCACGGCGGCATCAAGGGTGTCACCGGGCGCTAGTATGCTGGCGTAGCAGTATAGCAGTATGTCAGTGTAGCAGTATGGCGGTTCAACACCTCGACCTGATGTCCCGCGAGAGCTTCGCCGCGCTCAGCAAGGCCGACAAGGATCAGTACCTGCAGGAGCTGACCGCCCGGTACTGCCGGGCCAGCGAGCTGTCCGAAGTCACCCTCGACAAGCAAGCCCTGAGTCGTCTGCGCCGGTTCTACGCGCGCCGCAGCATGGCCGAGCTGCACCTCGATACGTATCCAGACAACGACATCGGGCAGGCGCTTCGCCGGCTCGCCGAGGCGATGAAGTCCGGCGAACGTGAAGGCGACGTGCTGGCTGTCCTTAAGGGCGAAACCGCGCCGTCGCCGGTCATGCGGCCGGCACTTGACGAGGATGCGCAGTTCTCGTTCTTCGTCCCGAGCATCCATGATGCGCCGCTCAAGGACGATCTCAACCTGATGGACGTGGCACCGTTCTCAATCAGCAAGGGACGCCGGGACGGCACCATCCATTACGAGCTGAAGGACGGCTACATCACGGTCTCCGGGAGTGCCGACGCCGGCCTCGCAACCGTGTTCGATTTCGACATTTTCCTGCACATGGTGTCGTACCTGGCCGACGAAATGCGTCGCTACCGGATCGCCGAGGAGAAGGGCCTGCGGCCGACCCTGCCACCGCGGGATTACCGGCCCCACGCCGCTCACATCCTGAAGTTCTGCCGACGCACCAGCGGCGGGCGTCAGTACAAGGAGCTGGAAGGCGCGCTCGACCGGCTGGCCGGGACGCGCATCAAGATCGTCAACCTCACCGGGGGCAAGCGCCGTGAGGCCGCCAATATCCCGCTGATCCAGCGCTACAAGATCGTCAGCACGACCACGACTGGCCACGTGGACATGGTCGAGATCGAAATCCCCGAGTGGGTCTACAGCGGCATCGTCAACGAGCGCGGCACACCGCAGATCCTGACGCTGCATCCCGATTACTTCCTGATCAGTCAGGGCATTGGCCGAGCGATTTATCGTCTGTCGCGCAAGGCAGCCGGCAAGACCGAAGCCCGCTACTCGGTTGCCGAGATCAGACGCCGCAGTGGATCGTTGCAGGCCCTGCCGCAGTTCACCCAGATGTTGAAGAAGTTCGTCGCCAGCACCAAAGACGAGCCTCTACCCGAGTACGACCTGGTGCTGGAAAAGGGGAAACGGGGCGAGGTGCTACTGATGCGTTTTCGGGCAGACACCCGAGCTAAGCCTTCGGCTCCCGATCAGCTGCCCCTGTGAGGGGGATGTTTTTGGCAAGGTTTTTGGCAAAACCGTCTATCGGCTATGCCCCTTGGAGGGGCTGGAAGGGGCGGCCAGCTTGTGGAAAACTTTTGGCAGAACCGTCTATCGACTATCCAAAACCGTCTATCGACTATGGCAAACCGTCTATCGACTATCCAATCCCGTCTATCGCCTATTTCGAACCCGTCTATCGCCTACATTTTAGGTTGCTAAGGCGCTGACGGGAATAGACTATTTTTGGCAGAGGGCAGGGCCCGTAATTCCTAAAACTTATAAAACTGTGAAAATTAGACTAAAACGCCCCCGACTGTGGATAACTCGGTGCTTGTGGCGATAGTTGAAATACGGCAGCTGACAATTCCGAATCAGCAGCCGAGCTCAACCTCCGCCCCTTTTTGCTTCGCAAAAACCCGGTCCCCCACCCTAAAAATAATGAAGCCGCCTACGGCGGCTAAATCTGAATTGTCGGCCGCCGCAATGGCGGCCGGTAGTAGGGCTATCGAGTGAGTCAGTGATGCGGCTGCCTAGGAGGCCGCTACAGGCGTTGTGGGGCCGAAACGCCCAATCCCTCACGAGTAGGAGCGCTTTAAGCGCCCACAAGGCCGCTGACGCGGCCAGGGTCAGCCAGCCTGTGGCGGCCTAAACGAGATCGATCGCCAGGGCGGCCCGGCCCGGCGATCGACGATGTCTGCGGGCGGTGGAAGCGAGATGGCCTGACGGTTGAACCGGCACTCTGTGATCCTGGCACAAAATATGGCATTCGACGCCGTGTCTTTTATGAGGACCAGGGTGTGCGGAACTCCATCTTGGCCGGGGCACGCCCCCGAGACCGGATACGTTAGCGCAGACCGGTCAGATCACCTCGCACATGCCGCTTGCAGATGGGGCGGGCCATACGTTTTTGTACGTGAGGTCGCGTGCGTCGAGGAAGCTCCACAGGGTGCCTAGCCCGACCGTGAGATCGTGCTCGTCCCGCAAGCGGGCGCGCGTCTCTTCCAGGGTGATGTCGTCCTTTGCGTCGATCAGCGCGCGCAGGAACGCCTCGTGCGGATCGAGCTTCGAGCGGCGCGCCCGTCCTTGCGGATGAGCGGCCACCGTCCCGGTCGTCGTCAGCGCGGCCATCCAGCGGATCGAGGTCGCGATCCCGAAGCGCGCCGCCGCCTGCCGACGCGACGTCGTTGCGGCCGCTGCCACCACACGCTCGCGCAGGTCTTGGCTGTAGGGTCGGCCCATGCATCGCTCCCTCATCAAGAGCGATCAGTGAATCAGCCCGACGCCGCTGCGTGAACCCCAATCAGTCGAATCAGCCCAAACCGAAAACGCACTAGCAGTGAAGCCCGGTGAGGGGCGGGCCATCCATAAAGGGGGGCGGCGACCGGCCCGAACCCGACCGACCGGGGCAAGCCGGGCACGAAGCGCCACCTCGTCGTCGATGCCCGCGGCACGCCCCTCATGGTGAGCCTGTCGAACCATCGGTGTTGTCCTGACCGGGGCCAACACTCACGACAGCATCCAACTCGTCGCGACGCTCGACGCGATCCCGCCGGTGCGCTCGGGCCGCCCTGGACGCCCACGCCGCAGGCCCGGCAAGCTGCACGCCGACAAAGCCTACGACCACCGCCGTTGCCGCCGGGAATGCCGGGCCCGCGGGATTGTGCCCCGCATTGCGCGCCGGGGGATCGAGAGCAGTCAGCGCCTGGGCCGCCACCGCTGGGTCGTCGAGCGTATGCTGGCGTGGCTCACCCGCTTCCGCCGCCTGGCCATCCGCTACGAACGCCGCGCCGACATTCATCTCGCCTTCACGATCCTCGCCTGCGCCCTCGTCACACTCAACCAATGCAGACGGTTCTGTTAGACGCTCTTATCAAACGGACTCTGAGCGCATTACTGCGCGAGGCCGTTCGTCAGGAGGCAGGACCGGACACCGTTGATCGCGGAGGCGATAGCCGCGTTCGAAGCTGAACCGTCGATCGGGAGTGCGGCGGTAAGTGAACATTTGCCGACGGGCGCGGCCCCGTTAAACCCTACCGGCTTAGGAAAGCTGACGCCCGCCGCGTCCTGTCCAAGCACTAACCTGTTGTCATTTGAGTAAATGAACACGTTGTCATCGGATGTACCGGCGCCATTCTTTACGCGGATGATCGAAGCCGCATCGTTCATCATCTGGATTGCGGCATAGGTGGTAGTGCCGGTGTATAGGCCCGTCGTCACCGTACCGAAGTTGGCGAAGGATTGCAGGAGGGCCGCCCGGTTGACGTAGGCCGCGCTATCGACCGAGTTTTCTGCAACCATGAACCCGGTTCGGAACGGCACCGCGTTGTAGGGGTTTGTGACGAACCCAACGTCGGGCCTATCACCAACCCGCGCGGTGGCCACGAACGAAGCGATGTAACGCGCAGGCGAGAATGAGATGGGAGGAGGAGCATCGACGCCGTCCTGCCGGACGACCTCGCCCTCGAAGCTGATCAGAAAATCCGGTAACGTCCCAGGAAGGGACTGCGCTAATCCGACGGCCCCGTAGGCGCTGCTGCGCGTGCCCCTCGCCACGATGCCGTGGAGGCGCCCACCTTCCACAAAGGTGCTTGCGCCACCAACCATATCGATCGCTTCGCCGAAATACCCCTGCACCCGAGCATTGGCGCTTTTGCTCCACTTGTAATTCGCCCGGTAGCTCGCGGGCGCGTTGTCGGTGCCGCTGCCAGCGCCGCTCGTATGTTTCACGCCGACATCAAGGGCGGCTAAGTCGGCCACCGGAGCGGCGGACGTGCCGCGGCGGATGGCCTGCCGCGTCGTGCGAAGATCTGGATTGGCCGAGTAATAGAAGCCGAAGCTGTCCGAGAGCTTGCCCGAGCCGACGAAGCTAGCGCCGGCTGCGATGTTCCAAGAGACCGAGCGCCCATTCGGGCTCACGTCGCTCGCCAGCCGCCATACGCCAGGGGGAACGTCGATGGCGACCGCGCTTCCGGTCGGGACGCTGTTGATGGCCGCCTGAAACGCGGCGGTGCTGTCGATCACTCCAGCCGGATCGCTCCCGGTCTTGTCGGCCATGTTCAGACGGTCCGCCGCTCGCGCGGCTCGGATACGGGCGACGCCACCCGGAACCACCGTCGAGGTCGATGAGACATCGCCGGTCGAGCCGGAGCCCTGAATCTGAAGTGCGTCCAGCGTGGCTGTGTATTTCCCACCCCCGAACCGACCGATGCGTACATAATCGGATAGGCGGATATCACCGTTGCTTTTGATGCAGAGACCTTGCAGCACGCAGTCCAGCGCGCTCGCACCCGTGACCGGAAATAGCAGCGCGAAGGCGAGGGCGCAGGAGGAAAGCTTCATTGCGCGATGATCCACACGTTGGCGGCCCTGCGGCGAAGGCAGATACGCCTGATAGGCGTCGGAGAGTTGGAAGGCAGCTTTACCAGCGATGGTATCGCCGATGCCGGCCGCGATTGTGATTTCGCGCCTCGAAGGCGCAGAGCTAGCGTCCGGACCCATAACGGTGGCGCGGACGGCGTAGGTGTGATTCACGGCTCTCACGGGAGGGGCCGATGGATCAGTTCTGGCTGACGGACGAGCAGTTTGCGCGGATCGCACCGCACCTGCCGACAGACACGCGGGGCAAGGAGCGTGTCGACGACCGACGCGTGATCAGCGGGATCATCCACGTGTTGAAGTCCGGCGGTCGCTGGACGGACGCACCGCGCGAGGTCTACGGGCCGAAGAAGACGCTCTACAACCGCTTCGTGCGCTGGGCGGCCAAGGGGGTCTGGGTCGGGCTGTTCGAGACCCTGGCCCAGGCCGGCGGGCCGTCCTCCCAGGTGCTGATCGACTCTACTGCCGTGAAGGCTCACCGCTGCGCCGCCGGGGGTAAAGGGGGGGGCAATGCCAGGCCATCGGCCGCTCGCGGGGTGTGATCCTCCCCCGGTTCCACGGACAGGGGGGTTAGCTCGCGTTCCGTTCGGCTTGCTCGGGTGTGATGTATCCCAG
>NZ_VRVF01000008.1:0-114652 GCF_008040045.1 Methylobacterium sp. WL8
TCGGATAACGAAGCTCGCTTCGATCGTAGCGGGTCCGGTTCTCAGTCGTCCACATCGGCAGCCTCCACACAGGCAGCCTTGAATCACAAACCCCTCACCTCACTCAATATGTCGCCGGACAGACACTCAGCGTCGATTGGTATCAGACGTAGATTATCCTCTGCCGGCCTGCCACGAAGCAGACCTTCCGAGAATTTGAAACGGATCGCTTGCAGATGGTTAGCTTGCCGACCCAAGCGCTGGTTGGCCGCGCGGATAGCGAAAGTTGATCTGCATAATCGACCCAACATCATAAAAGCTATGTTTTATGATATTCGATGTGAAGCTAAATCTCTGCTGGCGCTGATTTAGTTCTAGGCCTCGCCCTTCCAGCCAATTGGAAACAGCATGCTTTGTCGCTGAACCGCACAAAGCATGAGATTTCAATGAAGCAGGCCAGGGTGCCCACCGAGGCGGAGTTCCGGCGGCTTGCAGCGGTAGTGAGCCAAGGCAAATATGGGCCACGCAATCGCATGGCGCTGATGCTGAGCTACCTAGCTGGGTTGCGGGTGGGAGAGATCGCATCACTCCGTTGGAGCGATCTCCTCGACGACGAGGGCAAGGTACGCGAGCAGCTGCGGCTCAGCGCAGCGGTGACCAAGGGCGGCCATGCCCGCGTGGTGTTCCTGAACGCCCGGCTGCGCAGAGAGGTGGAGCAGTACCGAGCAAGCCTCGCGCAACCCCCTGGCCTGCTGCAGCCGGTGCTCATCACCCAGAAGCGCTCGGCGTTCAGCGCAAACACCCTGTGTCAGCTCATACGCGGCTGGTACGATGCCGCCGGGCTTGATGGCGGCTCAAGCCACAGCGGGCGGCGCTGGTTCATCACGCGGCTGGCTCATGCTGGTATTTCACCCAAGGCCATCATGATGCTCGCCGGGCATCGGCATCTCTCGACAACGCAGCGCTATATCGATGTCAACGATAAGATGATGCGGGCTGCCGTAGAGATTTTATAATATTCAAACAGCATGGTGATCCCCGAATTTCGACCAAACAGTATCAGGTGCGCCGTGCCACGCCGATTTGAATATCATGATATCATCATTGACTTTTATGCATGAAGAAACATCCATGTTTCCACTAAAAAACTTCATCTTTATTATTTCAAGCATGTTATTCGGATCATGAATTTCTGGAAGAATTGTGAATACCATCCCGTTAGTTTTCTGAAGGCGGAGCCAATCTTTCAATGTAGTTAAATCTGCGCCAAATGCCTCGAAACAGTCACCCATTGGCTCGTTAGGAGCTATAATTGCTCGGAACTGAGCCTCAAATCATATGATTTTCATCTCGATAATCCCATTATTACCTTATTATTTGTATTGAATTGATTGTATTAAGTTTAAGCTAACGAATGGGCCGCGCAGTTGCATAAGCAGTGCAGGGTTATGGCTAAAGATGCTGAAGTTTTGGCGTTCAATGCCTTCTAAGTCATCGTGAACGCGATGATCGACATTGATTTCGGCGGTGCGTCCAGAGGTGTAGAGCGACGACATGCTCGCAGTCGCAAGCAGACAGTAAGAATCCGACCCAACTTCGTCGTTCTGGACGCTGCTTCCTATGTCTAGAAGCAGCTGTTCGAGCGAGCCGCGTCCCTCTCAGGCCAGTCGCTGCGGCGGCGTCAATTCAGTCCAAGCTGCGATTTGCTCGTTAAGTGGCCGTTGCGGAACGAGACAGTGAGGTTTGCGCCGTAGGTGCCCGTCCCGCGCCACGTGTAGGTCGCCCGCTCGGTCTGGCCGATCGTCATATGGGTCACCCGCCGGCCGGGGCAGCCGAGGCGCTCGACCGCCCGATGGTAGCTCATGCCGCGCTTCAGGGCAGCATAGGCCGCGGGCGTGGCCCGGCAGCCGGAGGGCTTTGCGACCGCCGGCCCGAAGGGGAGGACGAAGAGGGCGGCGAGGGCTGGCGCGAGACGAAGGATCGACATGGCGTTCCGGTTGCGAGACGTCTGGAGTGACGGGGTGCGGCGCCCAGCGTCCGCTCAGCCCGGCTCCGCCGCGGCCGGCGTGCCGGTCTCCGCGGGGCTGGCGTCCGGCGCGACCTCGCCGGCCGGCCGCACCACGACCTTGAGGTCTTGGCGCATCTCCTGAAGGTGATCGACCACCACCTGGTCGCCGTCGGAGAGCCCGTCGAGGATCGCGGTGTTCCCGCCATAGGTATCGCCGGTGGTGACGGGCTTCTGCTCGACCTTCCCCTCGGCGTCGACCACGTAGACGATCTGCTGGGCGAGCTGCGCGTCGAGGGACGCGGTCGGCACCAGGAGCCGCTCCTTCGTGCCCGTGCGGATGCTGGCGCGGACGAACTGGCCCGGCAGGAAGCGCTCGTCGGTGTTCGGCATCAGGGCGCGGACCAGCCGCCGGGCGGTCCGCGGGTCGAACCGGTTGTCGAGCTGGTAGATTTTGGCCTCGCGAACCGGCTTGCCCTTCGCGTCGAGCACCGCAACCGTGACGCCGCCCTTCGTCGTCATTGCCGCGCGGATCGCCTCAGAATCCTCCGCCGACAGCGCCATCTGGACGTCGATGGGATCGAGCTGAACCACGGAGACGAGCTGCGTCTGGTTCTCGATGACCAGATCGCCGGGGTTGATGGTCGAGAGGCTGGCGCGTCCGTCGAAGGGTGCGTTCACCACCGCGTAGTCGAGGTTGAGGTTCTGCCGGGCGATCGCGGCCTCGGCGCCCTGGACCTGCGCGACAGCAGATGTGCGGTTCGATTGCAACTGCTGGAAGCGCTGCTCCGTCGCGTAGCCCTTGTCGGCCAGAGATTCGGTGCGGTCCACCTCGGCCTGCGCGAAGGTGAGCTGCGCCTGGGCCTGAGCCTGCTGCGACTTGGCGGTCTGCAACGCCACCTCGAACGGGCGCGGATCGATGCGGAAGAGCACCTGCCCCTTCTTCACGTGGCCGCCCGGCTCGAAGGGGCGTTCCATCACGTTGCCGGTCACCCGCGCCTGCAGCGTCGCGTCCTGCTGGGCGATGATGGTGCCGGTGTAGGTGAAGCTGATCGGGACCGGCACCTTGCGCGCCGTCACGACACGGACTTCCAGTGGCGCCTCATCCGGCGTGGCGGCGGGCTTGGCCGCGGTGAACGGCAGGGCGGCGAGCATCTGGTGCGGCGTCGGACGCCCGGCCGCGTACCAGCCGCCCGCGCCCGCCAGGACGATGATCCCGGCCCCGAGGCCATACTTGACTGCTGCCCGCACCGATGACGCTCCCGAGCTCACCGGGTCCGGCCGCCGCGACCGCCCAGCGGCAGAGGAACACGCATGCGGGCCGGACGTTGCAACGCGGGCTCCACAATGGCGTCCTAGGACCGGAAGCCACGATCCAGCATGTTCGCCCGCTTCGTCGATCGGCCGGTGCTCGCCGGCGTCATCTCCGTGCTGATCACGCTGATCGGCGCCGTCGCCGGCCTGACGCTTCCGATCGCGCAGTTCCCCGAGATCGCACCGCCGATCATCAACATCCAGGCGACCTATCCCGGCGCCAGCGCCGAGCAGGCCTACGAGGCGATCGCCATCCCGCTCGAGCAGGAGATCAACGGCGCGCAGAACCTGCTCTACATCAACTCCACCAGCAACACCGACGGCAGCGTCAGCATGGACGCCACCTTCGAGGTCGGGTCGAACCTCGATGCAGCCGCCGCGGAGGTGCTGACCCGCGCCAACCGGGCCGAGGCCAAGCTGCCACCCTCGGTCAACGCGCAAGGGCTCGAGATCACCAAGAGCTCGCGTCAGCGGCTCGGCAACATCGTCCTCTATGCCGAGAATGGAGCGCCTTACGACGAGCTGTTCCTCGCCAACTGGGCCGAGACGCAGGTGATCAAGCCATTGCGACGCGTCCAGGGGATGGGGCGCATCGTCAACTTCTCGAACAAGCGCTACGCGATGCGGGTCTGGCTCGACCCGCTGAAGATGGAGGCGCTCGGCATCAGCCCGGGAGCGGTCTCCACCGCCATCAGCCAGCAGAACGCGCAGATCACCACCGGCACCCTCGGCAAGCCGCCCGTCGACCAAGCCACCGCCTTCGAGCTGCAGCTGGTCACGCAGGGACGCCTGCGTCAGCCCGAGGAGTTCGCCAACATTCTCTTGCGGGCCAACCCGGACGGCTCGGTGGTGCGCATCCGCGACGTCGCCCGGGTCGAGCTCGGCTCCGAGCAGTACGGCGTCCGGTCGAGCTTCGACGGGGCTCCGTCGGCGACCCTCGGGCTCTATCAGAACCCCGACGCCAACGCCGTCCAGGTCATGGACGGCGCCCGCGCCACCATGAAGGACCTCGCCAAGCGCTTCCCGCCGGGGCTCAAGTACAAGATCGCGCTCGACCGGACCGAGTTCGTTAAGGAGGCGATCTTCGAGGTGGTGCGGACCCTGTTCGAGGCGCTCGTGCTCGTCGTCATCGTCACCTACCTGTTCCTGCAGAACTGGCGCGCGACCCTCATCCCGGCCATCGCGGTGCCCGTGGCGCTGGTCGGCACCTTCGGGCCGATGTCCCTGCTCGGCTTCTCGTTCAACACCCTGAGCCTGCTCGGCATGGTGTTGGCGGTGGGGCTCGTGGTCGACGACGCTATCATCGTCGTCGAGAACACCGAGCGCCTGATGGACGAGGGTATGGCGCCGCGCGAGGCCTCCCGCGAGGCCGTTACGGAGGTCGCCGGGCCGGTGATCGCCACGACCCTGGTGCTCGCCGCCCTGTTCGTGCCCGTGGCCTTCATCCCCGGGCTGACCGGCAAGCTCTACAACCAATTCGCGCTCACCATCGCGATCTCGGTGATGATCTCCGCGGTGGTCTCGCTGACCCTCACACCGGCCCTGTGCGGGCTGATCCTCAAGCACCGCGCGGCGGACGCGACGGACGAGAGCCGCTGGCGCGCGCCCTTGCGTTGGTTCAACCGGATGCTGGAGGGCGCGAGCCGCCGCCTCGTCGCAGCGATCGGGTGGCTCACCGGCCATGTCGCCCTGGTCGGCATCGCCTTCCTCGCCTTTGCCGCCCTCACGGTTTGGATGACCGTCGCGCGTCCGTCCGGCTTCGTGCCGGACGAGGACCAGGGCTACTTCTTCGCCGACGTAGTCCTGCCCAAGGGCGCGTCGGTCGCCCGCACCAACGCGGTGGTCGATCGCCTCGGCGACGCGCTCCGCGAGATCCCGAGCGTCGAGCACACGATCGGCGTCACCGGGCGCAGCATCCTGGCCGACGCGATCGCGCCGTTCTACGGCTTCCAGATCCCGACGCTGAAGCCGTGGGGCGAGCGCACACAGAGCGTCGACGACGTGATCGCCACGGTGCAGAAGCGCTTCAAGCACGATCCCGACGGGCAGGTCCGCGTGGTGAACCCGTCGCCGCTGCCCGGCCTCGGGTCGCGCAGCGGCCTGACGCTGGAGCTTCAGGATCGCAGCGGCACCGGCGGCCTCAAGCTCGCCCAGGCCGCCAACCGCTTCATCGCCGAGATGGAAAAGCTGCCCTCCGTCGGTCGCGCCATCCCCACCACCAGCTACGGCGTCCCGCAGTTGCGGCTGGAGATCGACCGCGCCAAGGCCGAGCAGCTCGGCGTGCCGCTGCAGAACCTGTTCGACGCGCTCGGCACCTATGTCGGCTCGAGCTTCGTCAACCTCTTCAATAGGTTCGGCTACGTCTACCAGGTCTACGTGCAGAGCGAGGCCTCGGGCCGCCGCACGATCGAGGACGTCGAGGCACTCACCGTTCTGAATAACCGCGGCGAGCCGGTCCGGGTCGGCTCGCTGATCCAGACCCACTTCGTCACCGGGCCGACCGCGGTCCTGTCCTACAACACCTATCCAACTATCGAGATCGCGGTGGATACGGCGGCCGGCGCCAGCTCGGGCACCGCCATCGCGGCGATCGAGGCGCTCGCCGAGGCCAAGCTCCCCTCGACCTACGCGGTAGAGTGGACCGACGTCGCCTACCAGGAAAAGATCGCCGGCGGCTACGCGCCGCTGATCTTCGGGCTCGGAACGCTGATGATCTTTCTGCTGCTCGCCGGCCAGTATGAATCATTGCGCCTGCCGTTCGTGATCCTGCTCGGTACGCCGATCGCAATCTTCGGCGCCGTGGGCTTCCTGGCGATCCGCGGGCTCGCCCTCGACATCTTCGGGCAGGTCGGGCTCCTGCTCCTGGTCGGCTTGGCGGCCAAGAACTCAATCCTCCTCGTCGCCTTCGCCGAAGACTTGCGCAAGCAGGGCGAGGACGTGCTGAAGGCCGCCCAGGACGCGGCGCGCCTGCGCATGCGCCCCATCCTGATGACGTCGTTCGCCTTCATCATGGGTTCGGTGCCGCTCGCTATCGCCAGCGGTGCGGGCGCCAACGCCCGGGTCTCGATGGGCACGGTGGTGATCGGCGGCCTGCTGGTGGCGACCTTCATCACCCTGTTCGTCACGCCGACCTTCTACGTCGCCTTCGAGCGCCTGCTGGGGAAGCCTGAGGCCTCACCCGAGCCCACCAAACGAGCGGACGGGACGCCGCAACCCGCAGAATGATCGGCCGATCCGAGGCGAAAATCTCTACGTGCGGGGCTCGCTCGTGTAGCTGCATCCTGGCCAGGCTGATCAGGCGCAGCGTTGCTCTAGAGTAGTCAGACTGCTTTCCACCCAACCACGCCATTCAGCATCGCCGCTTTGCGCCATCAGCGGACCTTCAGTTGCAACCACGCGAATGCCCGCTTGGAGCCCGATAGCAGCCATTAAGATGGAATAGTCGCTCCGGCGGCCAAAACATCCTGATGTCATGGCTGCCGCTTTCGGGGCCGCTTTACCTCCCGAGCGGACATTCGACTAAGCGGGGCGGAAGGTCCGCAACGGGTCAACTACGGACCCACGTCAGGCACGCGTCCAGTCCGGGCGCAGCCGGTCGACCACCCGCTCGAGCCGTACTTGCCCGTAGTGCTTGTCGATCATGGCCAGAGAAGTGCGGCAGTTGCGAGCGATGTCCGTGACCTCAGCTCCATGCGTGAGCTGCTGGGTGATGTAAAAATGCCGCAATGAGTACGGGGTGCGTTTGATGCCCCGGTGATCGCGCTCCAGATCTGCCGCCTTAAGCAGCTCGGTGAAGCCATTGGCAATCGAGCTGATTCGCTTGCCCTGGCCACTGGCGAACACCGGATCGCCATCCACGGGCTCGCGCTGCATGCCGCGCTCGAACAGCATCCATAGGGTGTCGAACCACGGGATCGCTGCGGTGTGTGGGATCGCGGTGCCGCTCATGCCCTTGCCCCGAGCCTTGAGCCGGATGTCTCGCTGCGCGATGCCCGCGCCTCTTCCCGCTCGATAGCCAAGGACGTCACCCCAGGTGAGGTTGTACATTTCTGTCGGGCGTAAGCCCGAGTAGGCGCCAATCATCACGTACGCGTGGAGCACCGTGCGATCTCGCCGGGTGTGATCGTCTAGCCGCTTGATCTGCCAGCGGCGTTTGTCGCTGCTCCGAACCTCAGCGCCGCTGCCATCCATGATGGGATCGGTGAGCCGGCACAGGCTGGTCTCCACCAGCTTGGTGAACTCATGGGGCTCGAAGCTGGGTCGGCGGTTGTCCTGTTTGCGCCGAACCTTGATAGCGATCTCAGGAGGCGTTTTGAGATAGCCCCATTTCACGGCCTGCCGCAGCAGGGCTCGCAGCACTACGGCCTCCCCTCGCTGCCGGCTCAGCGATGGTGCTGCCCGGCGAACGGGTCGGCGCAAGCGGTGCCCCGCGCGCTCGTACTCGATGTGCGTGATGAGCTTGCCGGGTCCTTCGGTCCAATAGGTGCGCCGCCATTCCGCGTAGCGCTCCAGATCGGTGTCTGTGATGCCGTCGACGGAGCGGCTGCCAAAATAGCCCACGAAGAAACGGCGAATCATGCTGGGCTCGCTGCGACCCTGATCGGCTCGGCGTTCCCCACGCTCCACTTCCCGGTGGATCAGCTCGATGAATTCTTGGGCCACCGCCTCGAACGTGTGCACCTTCGCGCTGAGGCCCTGCTTGGCCCGGTACGTGGCCTCGTACCAAATTTCATCGGCTTTGCGTTCGGCTTGAGCACGCTCGCTGGTGTCCAGGGATCGCTTGATCTGCCCCTGCCCGCGGATGCTGAACCGCATCTGCCACTTGGTGCTGCCCGAGCGTTGGAACAGCTGATAGCGCTCAGCTTGGGGGCTGCCTGGGGTGCTCAAAATGCGCCCTGTCTGGTTACTGCGGTGCGGATGACTGCGCTAGAAGTGCGCTAGCGTGCTCCTGCAACAGGAACCAAAGCCTTAAACCGAAAGGGCTTTTTCCAGCACTGCGCTAGCACTGAGCTAACGCATAAAGCCATTTTTCAGCAGCTCAAAGAGCCATGAAAAAGCCTGCTAAGTGCTTGACCTAGCAGGCGAAATCTATGGTAGCGGGAGAGGGACTCGAACCCCCGACACGAGGATTATGATTCCTCTGCTCTAACCAGCTGAGCTACCCCGCCCCAGCCCGCGGCCGTCTGCGTGGGCAGGCGGCCGGTTCGGAGATCGGCGGTATAGGGAACGGCGGCTTGCGGTGTCAACGCCCTCTTTCCGGCCGAGGCGCGGGTTTTTTTCTGTGGCGCGTCCCGGCGTTCCGGCTCATCCCGCAACGGATCGCGCCGGGCGTGCTTATCGCTATGAGTGCTGTCCGAATGCCGGAACCGAGCGAGGGTTCATTCTTGTCAGACCGTCCAACGCAAGAGGCGCAGCCCTCGCGCCGCCATGCCGACCTCGGCGCCGACTTCTTCGACGTGGTCGCGGCCGCCCGCTTCCCGCAGACGATCCTGCGCTTCCGCAACCGCGCTTGGGCCGCCCGCGTCGGGCTCGACGGGCTGACGGACGCCGAGTGGATCGCCCGGTTCGGCCGGTTCGAGCCCCTGCCCGGCTCGTTCCCCGCGCCGCTGGCCCTGCGCTATCACGGCCACCAGTTCCGCTCGTACAACCCCGAGCTCGGGGACGGGCGCGGCTTCCTCTACGCGCAGCTGCACGATTTGCGCGACGCGCGCCTGCTCGACCTCGCCACCAAGGGCAGCGGCACCACGCCGTGGTCGCGGGCGGGCGACGGCCGGCTGACCCTGAAGGGCGGCATGCGCGAGGTGCTGGCCACCGCGCTCCTCGAAGCGCAGGGCGTGAACACCTCCAAGAGCTTCAGCCTGATCGAGACCGGCGAGGCGCTGAAGCGCGGCGACGAGCCCTCCCCCACCCGCTCCGCGGTGCTCGTGCGCCTGAGCCACGGCCACATCCGCATCGGCAGCTTCCAGCGGTTCCTGGCGCTCGACGAGCCGAGGAACATCGAGCGGCTGCTCGATCACACCATCACGACGCACATGCCCGACCTCTGGCGCGAGGCGCCGGCCGACCGGGCGGTGGCCTTCCTCGCCGAGGTCGTGCGACGGGTCGCGCGGATGGGTGCGCAATGGGCGGCCGCGGGCTTCGTCCACGGGGTGCTCAACACCGACAACATCAACGTCACCGGCGAGAGCTTCGATTACGGGCCGTGGCGCTGGTTGCCGGCCTACGATCCGAATTTCACGGCCGCCTATTTCGACAGCCAAGGGCTCTACAGCTTCGGCCGCCAGCCGGAGGCGTTGTACTGGAACCTCGCACGGCTGGCGGATTGCCTGCTGACGCTGGCGCCGCAGGCCGACCTCGAAGCGGCGCTGAAGGGTTTTGGGCCCGCCCTGCAGGAGGGCTTCGCCGAGGCCTTGTTCGCCAGGCTCGGGCTCGCGAAGGCCGGCCAGGACGAAACCGATCGGCTGGTCGGCGCCTTCTGGCGCTTCCTGGCCGAGAGCCACGCCCCGTTCGAGCAGACCTTCTTCGATTGGTACGGCGGCATCGCCAGCGCCGAGCGCGCCGCGGCGAGCCCCTCGGCCGCACTCTATGCCGGCGACGCCTTCGCCCCGGTGCGCGCAGCGTTGGAGGGCTTGGCGTCGGCGCCGGGCGCCGGCCTCGCCCATCCCTATTTCGCCGACCTCACACCCTGCACGCTGCTGATCGACGAGGTCGAGGCGCTGTGGGCGCCGATCGCTGCGTCCGACGACTGGTCGGCGCTCGACGACAAGCTCGCGGCGATCGCGCGCATGGCCGAGGCCTACGGCACGGCGCCTGCGCTGGTTTGGTAAGGCCTCAACGCTCCTCCTCCTCGCGGCGGCGCGCCTCGGCGTGGCCGGCGCGGATGCCGAGGTCGACCATCGTGCGGGTGATGCGCAGGCCGAGCCAGAACAGCAGAACGCAGACGGCGATCGCGGCGGCGATCTTCACGGGGTTCACGGGCGGCGCCCTCGCGGCGGTGGACGATCGGATTGAGTTAGGGCAGAGGCACTGGTGTGCGCGAGACCTTTCACATCGAAGTCCTCGGCCCCGAGCCGGGTGACGTCCAGACCCGGATCTCGGTGCGCAGCACCGGGCTCGAGGGGGCGCAGGAGCGTGCGCTGCGCCTGTTCGCCCGGGCCCGCGTGCCGCAGCGCTCGGTCGGACCGGCGGAAGCGGTGCGGGTGATCGACGGCGCCGGACGCGAGGTGTTCTTCCGCAGCCGCTTCGACGAGCCGAGCTAGGCGAATGCGCAGGGCTCTCCTCGTCCTCGCGCTGGTCGTGCTGCTGCCGGCACTGTTCGTGCGCAGCTACAGCCTGCCGCCGGCCCCCGACCGGCGCGGTGGGACGACGATCCTGCTGAGCGTTCCGAACCGGCCGCTGTTCGGCAGCCCGCGGGCCGATTGCGTCGACACGCCGGAGGACGGCTCGGTGATCGCCTGCCTGATCGCCTCGGTGAACCGGTCGCGGGCGGAGGGCATCCCGCTCCTGTCGCTGCCGTTCTCGCCGACCGCCTACGGCCTGTCGGAACGGGTGGCGCTGCTCGGGCGGGACGAAGCCGCGGGGAAGGCGCAGCTCGCCCGGATCGCCCGCTTCGGCTGGTGAGGCGCCCTCACCCGCGCAACATTTATTTGGGCTTGGCCGGCGCGGCGGGCTCGACGGCGGGCTTCGGCTTGCGGGCCTCCTGTTGGCTCTCGGCCTTCTCCTCGTCGGTGTCGCCCTTCTCGATCGTCTTCTCCGGGTCGGCGGCCAGCGTCTTCACGATCTCCAGCACGCGCTCGCATTCGGTGACGTAGGAATAGCTCTCCAGCACGATCGCCGCGTCACGCAGCGTGCGCAGGTCGCGCACCGTCTGCTTGTTGGCGGCCTCCTGGAGCTCGCTCTTCCGGGCGATCGTCTCCTCGATCTTGGCGGCCTTCACGTCGCAGGCGGCTTCGACCGGCGTGGCGAGGCCGGCGGCGAGCATCAGGAGGGCGGCGTGAGCGAGGCGCATGCGTCAGGGTTCCGGGCGTCGTGCGTCGAGGGATGGGTTCTAGGCGTGGTGGGCGTGGCTGCGCAGGATGTCGTTCGTCAGCGCGACGAGCTGGCTCGGACGGTAGGGCTTCGGCACGAACACCGATTCGGGGACCGCCTCGCCCTGCGAGAGGCAGGCGCGGCCGCCGGAGGTGTAGACCACCGGCAGCGAGGGGCAATGCGCCCGCGCGGCCCGGGCCAGCGTGATCCCGTTCGTGTTGCGGGCGAGGTCGATATCGGTGAAGAGCAGGTCGACGGTCTCCCGGGCGAGGATCGCCTCGGCCTCCCAGGCGTCGGCGGCGGTCAGGACGCGGTAGCCCTCGTCGAGCAGCGCTTCCGCTGCCAGTTCGCAGACGAACGGCTCGTCCTCGACCACCAGGATGGTGGTCGGCGCGCGGTCGAGGTAGCTCGGCAGGCCGAAGGCGGCGCAGGCGAAGGACATCATGACGCAACTCCAACTCACCCGGCGTGGGACGAAGGTCCCGCAGCCGGATCGAAGGACAAACGGCGCCCTACGCTCCGGCGTTCGCCGTGATTGCATCGAATTGCCGAGGTTTGGTGAGCGAAGCCTTAACCCTGCTCGCCCGCCCCTGAACGAGGCGCCGGGAATGGTTAACCAAGGGTTGACGCGTCGCGCACCGGATCGGGTTTCGTGAACCGGTCCTGGCAGGTCGGGACCGGGCTCGTGCTCACCGCGCTCGCCGGATTCGTCGACGCGCTGGGCTTCGTCCGGCTCGGCGGCCTCTACACCTCGTTCATGAGCGGCAACACCACGCAGCTCTCGGTCTTCCTCGGGCATGCGGATTTCGCGCACGTGGTGCTGCCGGCGATCCTGATCGGCGGGTTCCTCGGCGGCGCGATCCTCGGCAGCGGCCTGTCGATCCTGATCCCCTCCCCCTGGGCGACGCCGGCGGTGCTCGGCTACGAAGCCCTGCTGATCCTGGCAGCCCTCGGGGTCGGCCTCGCGATTCCGGAACTCGGCATCGCCGCGTTCTTCATGGCGGTGGCGATGGGCTCGCAGAACGCCGTGCTGGCGCAGGTGAAGGGGTTCCGCGCCGGCACCACCTTCGTCACCGGGGCCCTGTTCAGCCTCGGGCAGAAGGTGGCGCAGGCGCTCACCCGCACCGGGCCGCCCTTCGGCTGGGTCGGCGACGGGGCGGTCTGGGCCGCGCTCCTCGTCGGCGCGTTCGGCGGCGCCGTGGCCTATGCCCGCCTGGAGCTCTATGCCCTGTTCATCCCGGCGGCGGTCTCCGGCCTCCTCGCCCTGGTCGCCGCGATCTTCGCGCTGCGCCACCGGACGATGATGCCCGAGCCGCCCGCCACCTGAAACCGTTTCACGCCTGTTCTGCCCGCCTTGTCCTGCCCGCGCCCGTCCTGATCGAGTCTCCCGATGAGCAACGCTTCGCTGACCACCCACGTCGCCCCGGTCGAGGCCGGCGCCCACGTCGTCGCCGCGCACTTCCTGAAGGACGCGCTGGTGATGGCCCTCGGCGACGGCACCGTCCTGCTCAGCCGGGACGGCACGTCGAGCCGCCTCGCCGCCCATCCCGAGGCCGGCATCCTGGCCGCCGTGGGCGACGGCAACCGCCTCGTCACCGGCGGCGACGACGGGCGCGTGGTGGCGCTCCGGCCCGACGGCACGCTGTCCGAGGTCGCCACCGCCAAGGGCGGCGCCTGGATCGACGCGCTCGCCCTGCATCCCGACGGGTCGGTGGCCTACGCGGCCGGGCGCACCGTGGTCGCCCGCGACGCCAAGGGGCGCGAGCGCACGTTCACGGCCCCCTCCACCGCCCGCGGCCTCGCCTTCGCCTCCAAGGGCTACCGGCTGGCGGCCTCGCACTACAACGGCGTCTCGCTCTGGTACCCGAACCACGAGACGCCCGCCGAGATGGTCGAGTGGAAGGGCTCGCACATCGACGTGACGTGGTCGCCCGACGGGCGCTTCGTCGTCTCGACCATGCAGGAGAACGCGCTGCACGGCTGGCGCCTGCAGCCGGACCGCGGCCACATGCGGATGTCGGGCTACCCGGCCAAGGTGCGCTCGGTGTCGTGGTCGTCGGACGGCCACTGGCTCGCCACCAGCGGCGCGGAGGCCGCGATCGTGTGGCCGTTCGATTCGAAGGAAGGCCCCACCGGCAAGGCTCCACGCGAGTGCGGCGTGCGCCCGGCCCGCGTCTCCCGCGTCGCCTTCCACCCCAAGGCCCTGGTGCTGGCCATGGGCTACGAGGACGGCTGCATCCTGCTCGTGCGCTTCACCGACGCCTCCGAACTGCTGGTCCGCCCGGCGGTGAAGGGCAGCGGGATTTCGGCGTTGGCCTGGGACGCGAAGGGCGGGCGGCTGGCGTTCGGATGCGTCGACGGGGCGGCGGGGCTGCTGACCCTGCCCGCCTGATCGCGGTCGGGTTCTGGAACTGCCGCCGCCACCATGCTCTTCTGCCACGACCACCACGACGAGGATGCCCCGTGTTCCGTGTCTTCCGCACCCTAGGCCTCGCCCTCGGCCTGCTCGGCGGCGGGCTGGCGGCGCAGGGGCCCGAATTCGCCCAGCAATACGCCCAGCGCCTCGGTGGCGCCCTGGACGAGCTGAAGCGCGAGGTCGCGTCGCTCGAATCGGACGCCAAGGCCACCGGCAACACCCGCGAAGGGGCCGTCGATCGCTTGCGCACCAATCCCGACACCCTGGTCGCGCGCCGGGGCGAGGCCGCGCGCTACGACATCGAGCGGCTGGAACGGCTCTCGGCGCAGCAGCAGGCTTTGGCGAACGCGGCGAGCCCCCTCGGGCGGCTCGCTGCCGTGATCCGCGACCCCGACGTTCCGCTCGCCCGCGCCACCTACCGCGATTACGACCCGGCCCTCCCGACCACCACCGACGGGATCGTCGCCGGTCTCCTCGGCTTCCTGGCCGCCTGGGGCGGCTGGCGCGTGCTCTCCGACGTCGGCCGCCGCGTGGTCCGCCGCCGGCCGCGGACCGCGGTCACGACGGCTTAAACGGGCGTCGGCGCGATCACGGCGGGCGACGTCGGCGCCTCTGTGTGGCCGGGCGTCTACAGCCCCTAGCGCGCGGCTTGCTTAAGCGAGACATCGAGGACGGGCGCGGCCGGGCTTTCCGGCACACGCAACCGTCACGCTGGTTCCCGAGTCGCACCATGGCGCGCCCATCCACCCAGACGATCGACCCGGCGCTCGATGCGGCCGCGCTCCTGCGCCGTGTCGGGTTCTTCGGGCTGTTCGTGATCCTTCCGGTGGTGGCGCAGGTGGCGCGGCGCGCGACCGTGATCCTCGCCCCGATCTCCGTCGCCCTGCTGATCCTCGCCAGCGCCATCGACGGCCGCCAACGGCCGCTGCGCGCCAGCGGCGTCCGGCTTCTGCGCGCCCCGGCCTTCCTCGCCGGCCTCCTCGTGCTGGCCTGGATGGCGCTGTCGCTGGTCTGGACGCCGTTCCCCGGCCCCGCCTCCGAACGGTTCGCCAACCTCGTCGCCACGATCCTGCTGACGCTGGCCGGCTACATGGCGCTGCCGGACCGGATGCGCTCGGCCAACCTCTACCTGCTGCCGCTCGGCGTCACCGCGGCGGCGATCGTCGCCATCATGCTCGGTCTGTTCGGCGACAGCCTGATGCGCGGCGTCCCGGACGACGACAACGCCCTCGACCGCGGCCTCACCCTCCTCGCCCTGCTGGTCTGGCCCGCGGTGGCCTGGCTGCGCTCGCGTCGCCGCGACCGGGAGGCGCTCGGCCTCGCCGTGGTGGTCGCCGTGGCGCTGGCGGTCTCGCCGGATCTCGGGCAGATCGCGGCGCTCGCGATCGGGGCGCTGGCCTTTGCGGTGACGAGCTTCCGGCCGCGCCTCGGCGTCGGCCTCACCGCCGGCATCGCCGCCGGCTTGCTCGCGGTGGCGCCGCTGCTGCCGTTTCTCGCCCGACCCGTCGGCGCCGCCCTGTTCGGCCCCCTGAGCCCCGGCGTGCTGACGCTGAAGAGCTGGCAGCGGATCGTGACCACCGAGCCGGTCCGGCTCATCACCGGCCACGGCTTCGAGACGGCCTTGCGCGGACGCGTCTTCGGGCTGATCCCGGTGAACGCGCCGAGCACCGCGCTGTTCGCCATGTGGTACGAGCTCGGCGTCGTCGGGGCGCTGGCCGCCGCCTACGCCCTCTACGCCTCGGTCCGCCGGGCCGGCCTCGACGTGCCGCTGCTGGTGCCCGGGGCGATGGCGGGCTTCGCCGCCGCCTTCACCATCGCCTGCATCGGCGTCGGCCTGACGGTGGTGTGGTGGCTGACGACGCTGGCCATCACCATCCTCGTCTTCGTCGCGATCGAGCGCGGCCAGTTCCGCACCCGCCGCCCGAAGGTGAGCCGCCTGAAGCTGCCGCCCCTGGGCGAGCCGCCGACGCCTTGAACTTGGTCTCATGGGTCAGGACCCATGAGGTCCGGCGGATTGCCGCCTCCCCGCAGTCGCGGGGGCCGGACCTCGATGAGTCGGGCTCATCGAGGTCCGGTCTCAAAGGTCGGCGGCGGCCTCGATGCCGGCCATGTCGGCGTCCGACAGCCCGACATGGTGGCCGATCTCGTGGATCAGCACGTGGGCGACGAGGTGGCCGAGCGTCTCGTCGTGCTCGGCCCAGTAGTCGAGCAGGGGCCGGCGGTAGAGCCAGACCGTGTTCGGCATCTGGCCCGTGACGGTCTCGCCGGCTTGCGCCAGACCGATCCCGCGGAACAGGCCGAGCAGGTCGAACTCCGATTCGCACTGCATCTCGGACAGCGTCTCGTCGTCGGGAAAATCATCGACGACGATGCGGACGTCGCGCGCCAACGCCTGGAACGCGGCCGGCAGCGCCGCGAAGGCGGCGTGCGCCAGATCCTCGATCTCGACGAGGCTCGGCGCCTTCGCCGCGCTCAAGGCTTGCGCGTCGACGAGGCTCACGCGGCATCCTTGGCGACGGGAAGGACACAGCGGCGCAGGAACGCGGCGAGGTCGTTGGTGATGTGGTCGATATGGGCTTCGCGCACCGCCTCCTGCTCGAAGGCCTCGCGGTAGGGGTCGATCGCGGACGGCACCACCAGCACGGTGGCCATGCCCATCTGGTGCGGCACCACGAGGTTGCGGGCGATGTCCTCGAACAGGGCCGCGCGCCGTGGGTCGACCGCGTGCTGGGCGAGGAAGCGCTCGTAGGTCACGCGTTCGGGCTTCGGCACGAAGTCGGCGGCGGCGATGTCGAACACGTCCTCGAAGTGGTCGAGGATGCCGAGGCTTTTCGCGACGTTCTCGGCGTGCTTGCGCGAGCCGTTCGTCAGGATGAGCTTGCGCCCGGGCAGCTGCTCGATCGCGTCGCCGAGCGCCGGATCGAGTCGGATCGTCGCGTGGTCGATGTCGTGCGCGAAGTCGAGGAAGGCGTGCGGGTCGACGCCGTCCTCCACCATCAGCGCCTTCAGGGTCGTGCCGTAGCGATGGTAGAAGTACTTCTGCAGGGCGCGCGCCGAGATCCCGTCGAGGCCGTAGAGCTGCATGACGAACAGCGTGATGCGCTCGTCCACCTGCGGCCACACCATCGCGTCGCTCGGATAGAGCGTGTTGTCGAGGTCGAACACCCAGGTGTCGACGGCCTCGAAGCCGCGGGCGTCGTCCGCCGTCACGTGGCTCTCGCCGGCTATTGATCTGTCCGAGATGTCCGGTCTCCGAGATGACCGCAAGGCAGGATGCGCGCACCCGGATTCCAAGCAAGATCCGGGCGCGCGCGATGCGGGGTTGGGCCGTCAGCTCCGGCGGATCAGGGTGCCGGCGCCGTAATCGGTGAAGAGTTCCAGCAGCACGGCGTGGTTGACCTTGCCGTCGAGGATCACGACCGCCTCGACGCCCTGATCGATCGCGTAGATGCAGGTCTCGATCTTCGGGATCATGCCGCCGGTGATGGTGCCGTCGGCGATGAGCCGCCGGCAATCCTCGACGGTCAGCTCCGGGATCAGGTTCTTGTCCTTGTCGAGCACGCCCGGCACGTCGGTGAGGAGCAGCAGGCGCTTGGCGCGGAGCGCCCCGGCGATGGCGCCGGAGAAGGTGTCGGCGTTGACGTTGTAGGTCTTGCCGTCGGCGCCGTAGGCCACGGGGGCCAGGACCGGGATCAGCTCGGCCTTCAGCACCGCGTCGAGCACGCCGCGCTCGACGTGCTCGGGCTCGCCGACGAGGCCGAGGTCGACCGTCTGCATCTCCCGGCTCTCGGGGTCCATCACGGTCTTGGTCGCGCGCTTGGCCCGGACCATGTTGCCGTCCTTGCCGCACAGGCCGATCGCCCGGCCGCCCTCGGCCGAGATCCAGCCGACGATCTGCTTGTTGATCGAGCCGGCCAGGACCATCTCGACCACCTCGACGGTGGCCTCGTCGGTGACACGGAGGCCGCCGCGGAACTCGGACTGGATGCCGAGCCGCTCGAGCATCCGGCCGATCTGCGGGCCGCCCCCGTGGACGACGATCGGTTTCACGCCCGATTGCTCGAGCAGCACGATGTCCTCGGCGAAGTCTTCGGCCGCGGAGGCGTCGCCCATGGCGTGCCCGCCATACTTGATGACCACGATCTCCTGGTCGTAGCGCTGCATGTGGGGCAGCGCCTGGGACAGGACTTCGGCGCGGACGTGCACGTTCGGCAGTTCGGTCATCGGCATCCTCTCGCGCCGGCTTCGCGACGCGCAGGTCTCTACAGGAAGCTTGGCGAACCGCGAAGCGTCATCACAGGCCCAGCTCCGAGAGGCCCGGATGGTCGGCGGGTCGCGGCCCTTGCGGCCAGTGGAACTTGCGCTCCGAGGCGGCGATGGCGACGTCGTTGATGCTGGCCTCGCGGCGGCGCATCAGGCCGGACTCGGCGAATTCCCACTGCTCGTTGCCGTGGGAGCGGAACCACTGCCCGTCCGCGTCGTGCCACTCGTAGGCGAAGCGCGCCGCGATCCGGTCTTCGTGGAAGGCCCAGACCTCCTTGATCAGGCGGTACTCCCGTTCGCGCTCCCACTTGCCGGTCAGGAAGGCGACGATCGCCGGGCGCCCGACCAGGAACTCGGAGCGGTTCCGCCACCAGCTGTCGGGCGTGTAGGCCAGCGACACCCGCTCGGGGTCGCGGGTGTTCCAGGCATCCTCGGCACCGCGCGCCTTCTTGGCCGCGGACCCGGCATCGAACGGCGGCAGCGGTGGGCGCGTCTCGGTCATGCGGTTCGATCTCCTGGTCGCAGCCGCCCGATCGTTCGCGGGCGGCGCGGTCGATGCGTCGGGCGGACGGCGCGGGTCAGGCGCCGAGCCCGAGCATCAGGCCGATGTTCTGCACGGCCGCGCCCGAGGCGCCCTTGCCGAGGTTGTCGAGGCGGGCGACCAAAACCGCCTGCCGGTGCTCGGCCGAGCCGAACACCCGCAGCTCCAGGCGATCGGTGTCGTTGAGCGCCTCCGGCTCGATCTGCTCCTTGTGGGCGCCGGTGGTCGCGCCGGGCACGACCTGCACCAGGGGCTGCCCCGCGTACCAGCGCACGAGGGCGTCCTCGAGGTCGCCCGCCGACGGGCGGCCCGGCAGCGCGTCGAGATGGAGCGGGATCGACACCAGCATGCCCTGCCGGAACGCGCCGACGGAGGGGATGAAGATCGGCCGGGCGGTGAGCCGGGAATAGGTCTGCGTCTCCGGCAGGTGCTTGTGCGCGAATCCGAGGCCGTAGAGCAGGAACGGCGCGGCGGAGCCGGCCTTGTAGGATTCGATCATGCTCTTGCCGCCGCCGCTGTAGCCGCTGACCGCGTTGATGCTGACGAAAGTGTCGGCCGGAATCAGGCCGCCCTCGACCAGCGGCCGCAGCAGCGCGATCGCGCCGGTGGGATAGCAGCCGGGGTTGGCGACCCGCCGCGAGGCGGCGATCGCCTCCGCCTGCCCGGGGGCCATCTCGGCGAAGCCGTAGGTCCAGCCGCCGGCGATCCGGTGGGCGGTGCTGGCATCGAGCACGCGGGGACCGCCGCCGGGCAGCGCGTCGCAGAGCGCCACCGTCTCGCGGGCCGCGTCGTCCGGCAGGCAGAGCACCACGAGGTCGACCTCGGCGAGCAGCGCCCGCTTCACGCTCGAGTCCTTGCGGTCGGCATGCGCGATGCTGCGGAGCACCACCTTGCCGTCGCGCTCAAGGCGCTCCCGGATGCCGAGCCCTGTCGTGCCGGCCTCGCCGTCGATGAACACCGTCGGCTTTTTGGTCTCGCCCGCCATCGCTCGTCGCACCCTCGAAGCCGGCCGCCGCCGGGACGTCGTGTCGCGGTGCGGGAGGTGGCCGGTGCGTGCCGGCCTGTCAATGCCGCGCGCCATCAACAAGCCATCGCGCTGCTGCCGGAACGCGGTGGGCGTGCCCCCGTTGTCGGCAAAATCGACGACGATGGGTGAAAGACGATGTCCGAGACCGCGAAGAAGACAGATCCCAAGCTTTGGGAGAAGACCAAGGACAAGGTCACGAAGAGCGAGAAGGGTGGAAAGGCCGGCCAGTGGTCGGCTCGCAAGGCCCAGCTCGCGACGCAGGAATATAAGAAGGCCGGCGGCGGCTACGCCGGCGAGAAGACCGACGACAACCACCTCAAGCAGTGGACCGACGAGGAGTGGGACACGAAGTCCGGCAAGGAAAGCGGCAAGACCGGGGAACGCTACCTGCCGAAGAAGGCGCGCGAGGCCATAACGGACGAGCAATACGAGCGCTCGACGCAGAAGAAGCGCAGCGACACGGCGAAGGGCAAGCAGTTCTCGAGGCAGCCGAAGGACGTGGCGAAGAAGGCCGCGACCGCCCGCAAATCCGCCTCCGGCGAGACCAAGGCCGACCTGGTAAAGAAGGCCAGGGCGCAGAAGGTGCCCGGGCGCTCGAAGATGTCCAAGGCGGAGCTGGAGAAGGCGGTCCACGCCTGACCCGGCAGTCGCGCCCGCTGGGACCTGTCGGGCGGTCCGCTTAAGGCGAGCTCGACCGATTCGGGTCAGCGATTGGACCGAACCAATAAAAAAGGCGGCCCCGCGAGGAGCCGCCTTCTCTTTTGACCGAATGGGCCGATCAGCGCTTCGAGAACTGGAAGCTGCGGCGGGCCTTCTTGCGGCCGTACTTCTTGCGCTCGACCACGCGGCTGTCGCGGGTGAGGAAGCCCTCGCGCTTCAGCGGCGCGCGAAGCTCCGGCTCGTAGTAGGTCAGCGCCTTCGAGAGGCCGTGGCGCACCGCGCCGGCCTGGCCCGAGAGACCGCCGCCGGCGACCGTGACGGTGATGTCGTACTGGTCGACGCGGTTGGCCACCGTGAGCGGCTGGCGCAGGATCATGCGCAGCACGGGACGGGCGAAGTATACCTCGACGGCGCGCTTGTTGACGACGACCTTGCCGGTGCCGGGGCGGATCCAGACGCGGGCGACCGCGTCCTTGCGCTTGCCGGTGGCGTAGGCGCGGCCCTGGGCGTCGAGCTTCTGCACGTGGACGGGCGCGGCGTGCTCGTTCTCGAGGCCGCCGGCGTTCGACCGGTTGAGGTCGGAGAGGGACTGAAGCGTCGCCATCTTAAGCGCTCACGTTCTTGCGGTTGAGGACGCCGACGTCGAACGTCTGCGGCTGCTGGGCCTCGTGCGGGTGGCTGGTGCCCTTGTAGACCCGGAGGTTGCCCATGATCTGGCGGAACAGCGGGCCGCGGGGCAGCATGCGCTCGACGGCCTTCTCCACGACGCGCTCGGGGAAGCGCCCTTCGAGGATGAACTTGGCCGACCGCTCCTTGATGCCGCCGGGGAAACCGGTGTGGTGGTAGTACACCTTCTGGACGTATTTGCGCCCGGTGAACTTCACCTTGTCGGCGTTGATGACGATGACGTTGTCACCGCAATCGACGTGGGGGGTGTAGGCGGGCTTGTGTTTGCCGCGCAGACGCAGGGCGATGATCGACGCCAAACGGCCGACGACGAGGCCCTCCGCGTCGATCACGATCCACTTCTTGTCGACGTCGGCGGGCTTCAGCGAAAAGGTTTTCATAAGCCGAATTCCGTTGGCGCTCGGTGGTGTGTCGAAAAACGAGCCGCCGCCGCGTCGGGGGACGCGGCGGCGTTGGCCGGTGGATAGACGGGGCGACGCCTGAGGTCAAGCCGTTTCGCAGGCGCGCATCACCGGAAAAGCGATGTTCTGGAAGGAGTTCAGCCTAGTGGTATCCAGATACCGCGAGGCCGGGACCTGTCCCGTCGCACCATCGCGAATGGCGTGCTTCAATCCATTCCACCACCTCGCGGGGCGATGGTGAACTTCTGTACGCCCTTACCCGCGAGCACCGGCTTCTTCGCGCTGATGATGCGCGAGTTGACCCCGGTCCAGCCGATCTCGCCCGAGAGCCGGCCGTACTCGATCTTGGGGCAGCGGTTCATGATGACAGTGACGCCGCGCGCCTCGGCGCGGGCGGCGGCCGCGTCGTCGCGCACGCCCAGCTGCATCCAGATCGTCTTCGGCAGCGGGTCGAGCGCCAAGGCCTCGTCGACGAGGCCGCCGGCGGCGGCCGAATTGCGGAAGATCTCGACCATGTCGACCGGTTCGCCGAGTTCGGCCAGCGATGCGACCACCGGGCGCCCGAGCAGCGTCTGCCCGGCGAGGCCCGGGTTCACCGGCGTCACCACGTAGCCGCGGTCGAGCAGATACTTCAGTACGATCCAGCTCGGCCGCGCCGGGTTGGCCGAGGCACCGACGAGGGCGATCGTGCGCGTGGCCCGCAGGGTCGCGCGGATGTGCGCGTCGGCGTAGCGACCGTGGCGGGTGGCGAGGCCGTCGGGAACCTGGTCGAGGGTCGGGATCATCGAACTTCGCTTCCTTTTCGGATCGCGGACTCTTTGGTATCGCAGACCTCCCTGCTTACGGTGCCGCGCGGATCGGGTCGATTCCGGCGGTCGGCCCGAGGTGCAGCCACCCGGCACCGCGGCAGGGCGACATCGGGCGAAGCGCGGCATTAAGGCCGCTTGATTGCCACGCGTCCCGCGCGATCTCGCTGCGATGATCTTGAACTTACCCACCGCGGCCGCGACTGCGCCGCCGACCCTGTTCTGCCTGCACTTCCTCGGGGGCAGTGCGCGGGAATGGGCGCCGACGGCCGGACGCCTCGGGGCGGATGTCGTTTGCGTGCCGATCGACTTGCCCGGCTTCGGCGACGCCGCGGACGTGACCGGCTACGACGTGGCGGCGATGGCCGACCACGTCGCGGCAAAGGTCCGCGCCGCGCGGCCGGGACGCTGGCTCATCGCCGGGCACAGCATGGGCGCGAAGGTGGCCCTCGCCCTGGCGCGTCGTGCCGAGGATGGCGAGGCGGGGCTCGGAGGGCTGTCCGGCCTCGTCCTGCTCGCCGGCTCGCCGCCGAGCCCCGAGCCGATGGAGGAAGAGCGTCGCGCGGCGATGATCGCCTGGATCGGCGCCGACGCCGGGACTCGGCAGTCGGAGGCCGAGGCCTTCGTCGCGTCGAACGTCGGCGCGCCCCTCCCCGCCGACCGGGCCGAGGCCGCAATCGCCGACGTGCTGCGCGCCGAGCCGGCGGCCTGGCGCGCCTGGCTCGCGGGCGGAAGCCGCGAGGATTGGTGCGAGCGCGTCGGCGTCCTGCGCACCCCCGCCCTCATCCTTGCCGGTGGCGAGGACGGCGACCTCGGGCCGGAGGCGCAAACCGCGCTGATGGCGCCGCATTTCGGTTCGGCCCGCCTGGTCACCCTCGACGGCGCCGGCCACCTGCTGCCGATCGAGCGGCCGGATGCGGTCGCCGACTTGATTCGCGGCCACGTCGTCGCGCCGCACACGGAAGAGCCTGAAGCGCCGAAGATCGACGCGGCGTATCGCGACCTGATCGCCTCCGAGCGGGTCAACGGCCGCCTGCGCGCGGCCTTGCACGAGCGCGCCGCGCCGGACGATCCCGCCTATCGCCCGCAGGCCCTCGACGCGGTGGAACTGGCGATCCTGCGGGCCGTCGTCGCCCGGGTGCTGCCGCAGGCCGCCGGGATCGATCTCGCCGCCCGCATCGACGCGCGGCTCGCGGGCGGCGCCGGCGACGGCTGGCGCTTCTCAGCGTTGCC
This sequence comes from Methylobacterium sp. WL8, assembly GCF_008040045.1. NCBI lineage: Bacteria > Pseudomonadati > Pseudomonadota > Alphaproteobacteria > Hyphomicrobiales > Methylobacteriaceae > Methylobacterium > Methylobacterium sp. WL8. The sequence continues at coordinate 23,361 of NZ_VRVF01000008.1, forward strand.
GCCGGACGCCTCCGCCTACCGAGCCGCCCTGCGCAGCCTCGACGCCGCGGCGCAGGCGGGGGGACACCGCTTCGTTGCGCTGGACGGCGCGGCACAGGACGACCTGCTCGAGGCGATCGAGGCCAAGACCCTTTCGCGCGGTCCGGTCGGCGGCTTCGATCCGGAGCAGCTGGCCTTCTGGTTCGAGGACCTGCGGTCGGACGTGGTGCGGACATGGCTCGCCCATCCGGCGGCGCTCGCCTGGATCGGCTATTCGGGCATCGGCGCGGGCGGCGACGGGTCGCGGCCGGTGGGATTCAAGAAGGTCGGTTTGGGCGAGCGCGAGGGCTGGGAGCCCGTCGCGCAGGGTGGGGATGCACGATGAACCTCGATTCGATGAGGCGCTATTCCACCGACGAGATAGTCGACGCGGTGGTGATCGGCACTGGCGCCGGCGGTGCGCCGCTGATGGCGCGCCTGGCCGCCGCCGGTTCGCGCGTGGTCGCCCTGGAGGCCGGCCCGAACTTCGATCCGCAGGCCTTCGCCTTCGACGAGACCCTCGCCGACGAGATCTACTGGACGGACGAGCGCCTTAGCGGCGGTTCGACGCCGGAAGCCTTCGGCGGCAACAACAGCGGCACCGGCGTCGGCGGTTCGACCCTCCATTGGGGCGCGTTCTGCCCGCGTGCCGACCAGCGCGACCTGATGATCCGCACCGAGACCGGAGAGGGCACCGACTGGCCGGTGAACTACGACGAGCTGCTGCCGTTCTACGAGCGCGTCGAGGCCTTCATCGGCGTCTCCGGCCCGCAGAGCTATCCGTGGGACGCGAGCCGGCGCTACCCCCTGGCCCCCGTGCCCCGCAACGCTTCCGCGCAGATCATGGCCGAGGCCTGCGCCGGCATGGGCATCCGCGCCACGGACGCGCCCGCGGCCGTCGTCTCGCGCGATTTCCCGCAGGAAGGCGGCGCGGTGCGATCGGCCTGTATCAATTGCGGCTACTGCCATCAGGGCTGCCGCAACGGCGCCAAGACCAGCATGGACGTGACCTACCTCCCGCTGGCGGTGGCGCATGGCGCCGAGATCCGGCCGGAGGCCCGCGCGCACGGGTTCGAGCGTGACCGCGAGGGCCGGATCACAGCGGTGATCTACCGGCAGGGCGGCGTCGACCACAAGCAGCGTTGCGCGCAGGTGTTCCTCTGCGCCGGCTCCGTCGAGACCGCGCGGCTGCTGCTGCATACGGGACTGGCCAACGGCAGCGGGCAGGTCGGGCGCAACTACATGGGCCATGTCGCGACGCAGGTCTGGGGCACGTTCGATGCCGAGACGCGGCCGAACAAGGGCTACCCGTCCTCGCTGATCACCGAGGACATGATCCGCCCGAAGGGCGCCGACTTCGCAGGCGGCTATCTGGTCCAGAGCCTCGGCGTCGCGCCGCTGACCTTCGCCAACTCGGTGGCGCGCGGGCGCAAGCTGTGGGGCAAGGCGCTCGGCGACTACCTCGCAAACTACAACCACGTGGCCGGCATCGGCATCAACGGCGAGACCCTGCCCTGCGACGCCAACCGGCTGACGCTCTCGGACGAGGCCGACGCCCTCGGCATGGGCAAGGCCGCGATCGATTTCGGCTACGGCCCCAACGAGACGCGCCTGAACGCCCACGCCACGAAGCTGATGGTCGACCTGTGGACCCAGGCCGGCGCCCGCGACATCTGGGTGCTCGACCGCGTCGCCCACACCATCGGCACCTGCCGCATGGGCCATGACGGCGACCACGCGGTGGTCGATGCGTTCGGGAAGTCGTTCGAGGTGCCGAACCTGTGGGTCTGCGACGGCTCGACCTTCCCGAGTTCGCTCGCGGCGAACCCCGCGCTGACGATCATGGCCCTGAGCTTGCGCAGCGCGGAGAAGGTGCTGAGTGGCGCCTGACATGTGACGGCGGGTCATCCCTCATCCGCAGAGGAAGGGAAGACCCGCGTCGCGTGCGATCTCGTACGCTTGGAGGCCCCTTCTGAGCCCCTGCCGCGATCAAGCAGCGATCGCCTCGGGCTTCGGCGCGGGTGCGTCCATCGCCCGCATGTAGACGTCGAGCAGCGTCTCGTGCTCGTCGCGGGCATCCTGGTCGAGCTTGCGCAGGCGGATGATCTCCTTGAGGATCTTCACGTCGAGGCCTTCGCCCTTCGCCTCGGCGAAGATTTCCTTCTTCGCCTCCATCAGCGCCTTGATCTCCTCGTCCACCTGCTCGATCCGCTCGACGATGGAGCGGATGCGGTCGCCGGCGATTCCAATGGTGTCGGTCATCCGAGAACCCTGTTCGTGAGAAGCCACGGCGGGCTCGTCGCGCATCGGGGTGAGCGAACGGTTAAGGCGGCCGATCCCCCGAGCGCCGCACGACGGATCTGGATTTCCGGCCGTCGATCGTCTATATGAGACCTGCGGTTGATGACCGGTTCGTAATAACGTTTCAGGACCCGGAGGGCAGTACTCCGGCGCCTCCACCACGAACGCAGCGGCGCTGCGTTTCTGATGGGGGCGAAATAGGTTCGACTGGGCGGTAAAGGGATCGCGAGTTCAGCTTCACTTCGGTGAGGTACGATGCGACTGTCGGTAGGGACTCGACCGGTTCGACGCGGGCAACCCCCGTTTCGGGCACCTGACCAAATCCTAAATGCCAACGATAACGTTGTCATGGATGCCCGCCTCGCGGCGTAAGCATCTTGCGGTAGGGTAACCGTCGAAACAGAACCCGGGGCTTCGGCCCCGGGACCCACCTTTCCTCATCCTCGGATTGAGCGCCCTGCCCTCTCGGCGGAGCGGAAACGCATGTCCGGGCGACGCCCCGCAGGCCCGAGAGCCGGCGAGGCGACGGCGGCTGCGGCGCTTAGCGCTGCTTGTCCTTCTTGTTGGCGTTGTGATGCCCGACGGCGCAGCCGGCGGCAGCGCCCATCTTGCCGTGGCCCGCCATGTGGCCGGCGACGCCGCCGACGATGGCGCCCTTGATGCAGCCCTTGGCCTTGGCCGGGGCGGACTGGCTGAGGGCGCCGAGGGTGAGCAGGCCGGCGAGGAGTGCGAACTTCATGAGCGTGGATCTCCGTTGCTGTGAAGATCGAACGAGCGGGCCGGCGACAGCGTTCCGGCGGTCCTTTTCCGGTCTTCGCTGCAGGTCCGCCATGCGTGCGCCGAGCGAGATGAATTGACACCGCGCGAAAACCCACGACATCACGGGTCTTGATCGCACTGACACAGGAAGGCGCACGTGGCTCGTCCCGAACTCGGTACCAAACGGATCTGCCCGACGACCGGCAGGAAGTTCTACGACCTCGGTCGTGATCCGGTGGTTTCCCCCTATTCCGGCGAGGTCGTCCCGACCGCCGCCCTCACCCCCTTCGCGAGCCGGTCCGCGCCGATCGCCGCCCGCAAGGAACCCGTCGCCGACGAAGACGAGGCCGACGCCGCCGGTCCGGAACTGGTCTCCCTCGACGAGGTCGAGGCCGAGGAGACCGAGAAGGACACGGATACGGACACCGAGGGCGACGACGTCATCGAGCCGGATGCCGACGGCGAGACCGCCGACGACGACACCCTCGTGGTGGACGACGAGGACGACGACACCACCGATCTCGTCGACGTCGAGGACGAAGACGACGATTGATCGCGCGACGCAGGTCGCGCCGGTTCGCCCGGCGCGACCACGTCCCCGATTCGCCGTCAGCGTGGGGCTGATCTGGGCGCATGCGACTTGCGCGGGCTTGCCGGCAGAATCGGCCCAAGGTCGGATGGAGACATTAGAGGCACACCTCGGGTGCTCGAACCCCAGGCGTGGCGCCGGTCGCACGTCGACCTGTTGCGGCCAAGAAAAAAGGGCCCCCTGCGGAGCCCTTGCTTCGATCATCGATCATTCCGCGAGTGGAATGGTGGGCGCGACAGGGATCGAACCTGTGACCCCTTCCATGTCAAGGAAGTGCTCTCCCGCTGAGCTACGCGCCCCCGCCGAAGCCGTTTGGCTTCGGTGTGGGGGGCCTATAGCCTTCGCCGTCCGGGGGCGCAAGCCGGAACGGACGAAACGGACGCTGGATTTGGTCGTCCGGTCTCGCCGCAGTCCGGTCGACCCGTCGTTGCCCACTGCAACGCTGCTCGAAATGGGTTATGGCGCGGTCTCGGTCGGCGCTAGAGGTCGTCCGGGATCGGGCCCGGGCGACGGGCGCTGCAGCGACGGGACATGCGGTTCTTCATCGATTACGACAACGGCGACGTGATCCATGGCTGGATCGTCCCGGACAACCCCCTGGCGGTCAGCCGGGTCGTGGTGTCCGTCGAGGGGCAGCGGGTCGCGGAAGTCTCCGCCACGATCACCGAGCCCGCGTTCCAGCGCAGCGGCTGGCACTCCACCGGGCAATGCGTGTTCGTGTTGCGGGAATCCGAAGTGCCGGGCCTGGCGGCGATACCGGTCCTCGAGCTCTACGACGCCGACACCAACGTGCTGGTCTATCGCCGCGTCTTGCGCGAGGGCCTGATCGATCGCCGGGTGCTTTTGATCCACACCGGCATCCATCCCGAAGTCGGGTTGCAGAACGCGCTGTTCCCGTATTTTCAGCAATCCCATTTCGGCATCCACAAGCTCTCCGACGAGATCGTGACCAGCGTCCTCGGAAACGAGACTCCGACCTCCCGCCTTATCGCCGGCGCGCTCGTGGTGCCGCGCTACGAGCAGTATTTCCCGCCGGATCGCATGCTGTCGGCGATCCTGGTCCACGATCCGCATGTGAAGATGGCCACGCGGATGCTGTGGCTGAAGGCGCGTTCCAAGGTGGTGGCCGAGGACGATGCCGGTTGGCGCGTCGATCGCTATGCCGAGGCAGCCCTATTCGTCGACGACTACGACTACACGGATCAAAAGAGCCTGAAGCGCTTCTTCCGGATGCTGCCGGAGCAGGCCTACCACCTCCTCTACAACCCGCTGTCGCGGCAGCTCGGCACGCGGCTACCCGACGACCGGCTCCATCCCGGTAATTCCATCGTCGCGATCGAAATCCTCGCGCGCCTCGGGATCGTCGGACACCGGACCTACTTCGACGCTTTCGCTTCCACCTTGTTCGACCAGATCGGACTGGAGGGCGGTTTGCCTCTGCCGGCGCCCGTTCCGATCTCCGACGAGGCGTTGGCCCTGGCCGAGCGCCTTCGCGCCGTGAAGGCGGTCGCCGACATGCTGGTCTTCGACATCGCCATGTCGGACGCGGTGCTGATGTCCCTCGCCAAGAGCTGGAATCACTGACGTGGTGGATATCGAGGCTGTCCTCGTCGGCGTCGGAGCGAATCGGACGCTCGTCGTCCACCGCGACGCGGACGGGCTTCGCCTCGACCTCGCCGGCCTTGGGCTTGGCGGGGCCTGGGTTACGATCACGCTGCACGACAACCCCGCCGCGCCGCGCGAGGCCCACCCGCTGATGAGTCTGGTTGTCAGCGACGAGGCCCGGTTCGGCGTTCCGGTCGCGCACGAGGCCGTCGGCGCCGGCGTCTCCGCCTGGACCGGTCAGGTCCCGGCGACGATCCGCGCCCTCCGGGTCGCGAACCTCGCCGGCGGCAGGCCTCCGCATCCGAGCCGGATCACGATCCGCCGCCGCACCCGTCCGGCCTTGGTGGCGAGAGCCTTTTCCCGGGCCCCCGGGCTTGCGGTGCGGGCGGTTTATTGGCGCAGCCTCGGCAAACGGGTGCGCGGGCGCAGCTTCCTCGACCGGGCGCTGCGGCACCGGAGCGAGGGCGGCTACGCCGCCTGGATCCGGCGAGCCGACACCCTGGACGCGGCCGAGCGCCGCCGGATCGCGGCGGAGGTCGCCGCCTGGGAGGCGCCGCCGTTGATCTCGGTGCTGATGCCGGTCCACGACCCGGCACCGAAGGTCCTGCGAACGGCGCTGCGCTCGGTCCAGGCCCAGCTTTATCCGTACTGGGAACTCTGCGTCGTCGACGACGCCTCGACCGATCCGCGGATCCCGCAGCTGCTCGCGCGCTTCGCAGCCGCCGACCCCCGTATCCGCGTCGCGCGCCGGGCCGAGAACGGACACATCGCCCGCGCGACCAACGACGCGGCGGCGGCGGCGCGGGGCACGTTCTGCGCCTTCCTGGATCATGACGACGCGCTGCCCGTGCACGCCCTCTACGAGGTGGCGCGGGCGATCCGCGCCAATCCCGATCTGGTGCTGATCTACAGCGACGAGGACAAGGTCGACCGCCGCGGCAACCGGTTCGATCCGCACTTCAAGGCAGACTTCGACCGCGAGCTGCTCTACGCGCAGAATTACATCAATCACCTCACCGTGGTGCGCACCGAGGCCTTCCGGGCGGTCGGCGGCCTGCGCCCGGGATTCGAAGGCAGCCAAGACCACGACCTGTTGCTGCGTCTGACCGATCGGCTCGACCCCGCCCGCATCCGGCACATTCCGGCGGTGCTCTATCATTGGCGCGCTGCGAGCGGCTCGGGCACGTTCTCGGACCGGGCGAGCGCCCGTACCGAGGCGGCCCGCCTGCGGGCGCTGGACGAGATCGTCGCCCCCTGGGGCGGCAGGGCCGAGCGCGGTCCCGCCGGCTTCAACCGGCTGGTGCGCCCGATCCCCGATCCGGCGCCGCGCGTCTCGGTGATCATCCCGACGCGCGACCGCGCCGAACTGCTCCGCGTGACCCTCGACGGCCTGTTCGGTCGGACCGATTACCCGACGATCGAGGTCGTCGTCGTCGACAACGACAGCCGCGAGCCCGAGACCCGCGCCCTGTTCGCGGAATATCGCGACGACCCGCGCCTGCGTGTGGTGGCGGTGCCCGGCGCGTTCAATTTCTCTGACCTGTCGAACCGTGGGGCGGCGGCGGCGACCGGCTCCGTGCTGCTGTTCCTGAACAACGACGTCGAGGTGGTCGAACCGGGCTGGCTGCGCGAGCTCGTCTCGATCGCGCTGGTGCCTGATGTCGGCGCGGTCGGCGCCAAGCTCCTCTACCCGGACGGGACGGTGCAGCACGGCGGCGTCATCCTCGGGATCGGCGGGGTCGCCGGCCACAGCCATCTCGGGGTCGACGGCGACGCGCCGGGCTATTTCGGGCGGATGACGGTCGCGCACGAGGCCTCGGCCGTCACCGGCGCGTGCCTGGCGATGCGCGCCGACGTGTTCGCCGCCGTCGGCGGCTTCGACGCGCAGGACCTGAAGGTCGCCTTCAACGACGTCGATCTGTGCCTGCGCGTGCGCGAGGCGGGCTACCGGATCGTCTGGACGCCCTTCGCCACCCTCGTCCACCACGAGTCGAAGAGCCGTGGCCAGGAGGACACGCCGGAGAAGCAGGCCCGGTTCGAACGGGAGGTCGCGGTGATGCAGGCGCGTTGGGGGGCGCAATTACGCGCTGACCCCTATTACAACATCAATCTGTCACGGATCTCCGGGCATTACCGGCTCTGAGCGCCGTGCCGCCGTTGAGGGGACGAGCCGGGGCACAGCCTTGGCGGGCGCGCGCAAGTCGGTGCAGACATCTGCGGGCCTGTTCCCTGCGCAGCCGATCCAGGGTAATGCTGCAGTGCAATCGGCGATCGCATCCGAGCCGACGACGGAGGTTGCATGCGGATCGTCATGGTCGGGTCGGGGTATGTCGGCCTGGTGTCCGGGACTTGTTTTGCCGATTTCGGGCATGAGGTCGTGTGCCTCGACAAGGACCCGGCCAAGATCGAGGCGTTGCGCGCCGGGCGCATGCCGATCTACGAACCCGGTCTCGAAGCGCTCGTCGCCGAGAACGTTTGCCGGGGTCGGCTCGGCTTCGGGATCGACCTCGCGGCGGCGGTCGCGGGCGCCGACGCGGTGTTCATCGCGGTGGGCACGCCCTCGCGCCGCGGCGACGGCTTCGCCGACCTCAGCTACGTCTACGCCGCGGCCCGCGAGATCGCGGCGGCGCTGACCGGCTATACGGTGATCGTCACAAAATCCACGGTTCCGGTCGGCACCGGCGACGAGGTCGAGCGCATCATCCGCGAGGCGCGGCCCGAGGCCGACTTCGCCGTCGTGTCCAACCCGGAATTCCTGCGCGAGGGCGCGGCGATCGACGACTTCAAGCGACCCGACCGCATCGTCATCGGTGCCGAGGACGCGCGCGCCGAAGGGGTGATCCGGGAGGTCTACCGCCCGCTCTACCTCAATGCCGCGCCGATCCTCGTCACCGGACGGCGCACCGCCGAGCTGACCAAGTACGCGGCCAACGCCTTCCTGGCGACCAAGATCACCTTCATCAACGAGATCGCGGACCTGTGCGAACAGGTCGGCGCCGACGTGCAGGAGGTCGCCCGCGGCATTGGCCTCGACAACCGCATCGGCGCGAAGTTCCTCCATGCCGGCCCGGGCTACGGCGGCTCGTGCTTCCCCAAGGATACGCTGGCGCTGGTGAAGACAGCGCAGGATGCCGGGACGCCGATGCGGATCGTCGAGACCGTGGTCGCGGTCAACGAGAGCCGCAAGCGGGCGATGGCGCGCAAGGTGATCCAGGCCTGCGGCGGCTCGGTGCGCGGCAAGACGATCGGGCTGCTCGGCCTCACCTTCAAGCCCAACACCGACGACATGCGCGATGCCCCTTCGCTCGCGATCGTCGCCGGTCTGCAGGACGCCGGTGCGACCGTGCGGGCCTACGACCCCGAGGGAATGGGCCAAGCACGTGCGCTCCTGCCCGACATCGATTACGCCGACGACCCCTATTCCTGCGCCGAGGGCGCCGACGCCTTGGTGCTCGTCACCGAGTGGAACGCGTTCCGGGCGCTCGACCTCGAACGGCTGCGCACCACAATGGCCGAGCCGGTCCTGGTCGACCTGCGCAACGTCTACCGCGTCCAAGACGTGGAACGCCTCGGCTTCCGTTACGCCGGCGTGGGACGTGCGTCGGGGGGCGGGCGATCCGAAGACCGAGACGGCGGGTGAAGCCGGCAACTCGAGCGTCCAGAGGTCGATCGATCGGCGCGCGCTGCAATGACGCGGCGCCGTCAACACAAATTCACCGGTTTTGAACGGTTCAGATGGCGACGGTGACCAGTCTGCGGCAAAGCTTAGGTTGATGAACATTCACGACAGCCGAGCGCAAACCGGCCTCTTCGATGCCGTCGTCCCTCCCTCAGGTTGGACAGCGATTTAGAGCCATACTAAGCATCGCCTCGAAGCGCGGTGCTGCCGATGCCCGATCCGTTTTCCGTTAACGAGCGTGTGCGAATCAAACGTGACACAACGTACTGACATCGCGATCGTCGGTCGCGCCTGCCGGCTTCCCGGCGCGCCGAGCGTCGACGGACTCTGGCAGTTGCTCACGGAGGCGCGCTGCGCCGTCGGTCGCATCCCCGGCGACCGCTGGTCGCTCGACCGGTTCGGGCACCCGCGGGCGCAGGAGCGCGGCAAGAGCTACACCTGGGCCGCGGGCGTGCTCGACGACATCTGGTCGTTCGACCCGGCGGTGTTCGGCATCTCGCCGCGCGAGGCCGAGCAGATGGACCCGCAGCAGCGGCTCCTGCTCGAGCTGACCTGGGAGGCGCTGGAAGACGCGGGCATGCGGCCCTCGAACGTCGCCGGCAACCCGATCGGCGTGTTCGTCGGCGCCTCGTCGCTCGATTACGGCAACCTTCGCATCCTCGACGTTCCGTCGGGCGACGCCTACGCCGCCACCGGCAACACGCTCTCGATCCTGTCGAACCGGATCTCGTACATCTTCGACCTCAAGGGGCCGAGCTTCACCGTCGACACCGCGTGCTCGTCCTCGCTCGTGGCCCTCGACAACGCGGTGGCCGCGATCCGTTCGGGCCGCGTCGACACGGCGATCGTGGCCGGCGTCAACCTGCTCGCGAGCCCGTTCAACTTCATCTGCTTCTCCAACGCGCAGATGCTGTCGCGCACCGGGCTGTGCCAGGCCTTCTCGGCCTCCGCCGACGGCTACGTCCGCTCGGAGGGCGGCGTGGTGCTCGTGCTGCAGTCGGCGGAAGCCGCGCGACGCGGCGGCTCGACCGTCCGCGGCGTGATCGCCGCCACCGGCGTCAACTCGGACGGGCGAACCACCGGCATCTCGCTGCCCTCGGGCTACGCGCAGGGCGCGCTGCTGGAGCAGGTCTACCGCGAGGCCGAGATCGACCTCGACGACGTGGCGTTCATGGAAGCGCACGGCACGGGCACGCCGGTGGGCGACCCGATCGAGGCCTCCGCCATCGGCGGCAAGATCGGCAAGGGCCGCAAGAGCCCGCTGCCGATCGGCTCGATCAAGACCAATATCGGCCACACCGAGCCGACCTCCGGCCTCGCCGGCCTGCTCAAGGCGAGTCTTGCGCTCGAGCACGACCTCGTGCCGCCCTCGCTGCATTCGGCCGAGCTCAACCCCGACATCCCGTTCGCCGAGATGAACCTGCACGTGGTGCAGACCGGGTTGGCGATCCCGCGCGGCGCGCGCCAGCGCTTCGCCGGCGTGAACTCCTTCGGCTTCGGCGGCACCAACGCCCACATCGTGCTGACCGATCCGGCCCCGGTCGCCGCGGCGGCCTCCGCGGCCCGCGCGCCCGAGATCCTGCTGCTGTCGGCCCAGAGCCGCGCCGCCCTCAACGAACTCGCCCTCGACTACGCCGAGCGCTTCGACGGTGTCGACGCCGCCGAGGCCGCCCGGATCGCGGCCGGCGCCGCACACCGTCGCGAGCGCCTGGCGTCCCGCCTTGCGATCACGCTGGACGGCAAGGCCGACATCGCCGGCGAGCTCCGCGCCGTCGGCGAGGCCGAGGATTCGGCGGTCGCGCTCACCGGCACCGCGATCGACCGGGCGGCGGACGTCGCCTTCGTCTATTCCGGCAACGGCAGCCAGTGGGCCGGGATGGGCCGCGAGGCCTATGCCGAGAACGTGGCGTTCCGCGCCGCCTTCGACCGGATCGACGCGCTGTTCGCGGCGTATTCGAAGTGGTCGCTCAAGGCGGCACTCGACGCCGAAGACCTCGAAGAGCGCCTGGCGCTCACCAGCGTCTCGCAGCCGCTGATCTTCGCGATCCAGAGCGCCTCGACCACGGCGTTGCGTGCCGCCGGCCTCGCGCCGAAATTCGTGCTCGGCCACAGTGTCGGCGAGATCGCTGCGGCAGAAGCCGCCGGCATCCTGAGCCTCGAGCAGGCGGTGAAGGTGATCTTCTACCGCAGCCACCATCAGGAGACGACCCGCGGCCAGGGCACCATGGCGGTGCTGCTGATGCCGGCCGAGGAGGTCGAAGGCTTCCTCAAGGACTACCCGACCCTCGACATCGCCGCCTACAACAGTCCCAAGGCCGTCACCGTCGCCGGGCCGGTCGCCGCGATCGACGCTGCGCTCAAGGCCCTGTCGCGCAAGCGCCGGCGCGGGCGCAAGCTCGACCTCGACTACGCCTTCCACGGCCGGTTCATGGATCCGACCGAGAAGCCGCTGCTGCGCGACCTCGCCGGCCTCAAGCCCTCGACCGGCACCACGAAGATGGTCTCGACCGTGACCGGGTCGGTGCTCGACGGGACCCAGTTCGGCGGAACCTACTGGTGGCGCAACATCCGCGAGCCGGTGCGCTTCTCCGAAGCGGTGCAGGAGGCGACCCGCCAGGGCGCCCGCATCTTCGTCGAGGTCGGCCCGCGCGCGACGCTGATGTCGCATATCGGCGACGCCATCGAGCCGCTCGGCATCGACAACGCCACCGTCGGCGTCATGCACAAGAAGGCCAGCGGCGGCGATCCGATCGCCCGCGCGCTGGCGGCCGCCCTGGTCCAGGGCGCCGCCGTGGACGAGCCGACCGTATTCGGCGACGCGCCTTCGGGCGCACTGGACCTGCCGACCTACCCTTGGCAGCGCCGCCCGTTCCGCCTCGGCGACACCACTGAAAGCCTCGGCTCCGCGACGGCGCGGGTCTACCATCCGCTGATCGGCTCTCGCGTCCAGGTCGACGGCCTGGAATGGCACGGCTACGCCGACATCGCGACGATCCCGGAACTCGACGACCACCGCATCGAGGGCCAGGCGATCATGCCGGGCGCCGGCTTCGTCGAGATGGCGCTGGCCGCCGTCCGCGAGGCCCTGCGCAGCGACCACGTCGTGCTCGCCGAGTTCGAGATCCACTCGCCGATGGTGTTCGGCGAGGAGGCCTTGCGCGAGGTCGCGGTGCGGATGGCCGGCTCCGGCAACGCCGTCCAGGTCCTCAGCCGCCCGCGCCTGACCCCGTCGCCCTGGCAGCTGCACGCCTCGGCCAAGATCGTCGAGGGCACCTTCGCCCCTCCGGTCCGGCCCAACGTCGAGATGCCGTCCGAGAACGTGCTCACCGGCGACGAGCTCTACCTGCGCGCCGAGGCCGCCGGCCTCGGCTTCGGGCCGAGCTTCCGCCAGGTCGCGGCGAGCGCACGCATCGACGACGTCACCATCGTCTCCGACCTCGTCCCCGCCGAGGCCGACCCGCGCTACGGTCTGGTGCCGGCGCGGCTCGACGCCTGCTTCCACGGCCTGATCCTGCTGTTCGCCGACCTGCTCGGCGAGAACGCCGGCAAGGCCTACATCCCAGTCCGCTTCGGCGAGGTCCGGCTGCTGCGCCCCGGCGCCTCGATCGCGCGGGCCGTCATCCGGACGCGGCGCTGCAACGAGCGCTCGATCCTGGCCGACTTCACCATTCTCGATACCGAGGGCGAGGTGGTCGCCACCATCCGCGAGGGTCGTTTCCAGGCCCTGCGCGCCAAGGGCGGCGGCGACCTCGCGGCCTACGCGATCACGCAAGGGGTGGAGCTGGCCACCGAGCCGACCGCGATCGCGATGGACCGCCGTTCGAGCATCGCCGCGCTGTTGAAGCCGTCCGCCAAGGTCGCGCGGGCCGCGTCCGGCGCCCCGCTTTCGCCGGGCCACCTCCTGCTCGAGGGCTGGGCGACCTCCCTCGCCTACCGCCTCGCCTCCGGCCTCAAGCAGGGCACCGCCGTCACCGTCGACGCGCGCGTCCCCGCCGAGATGCGGCCCTGGCTGGTCAACGCCCTCTACGCGCTCGAGAGCAGCGGCCTAGCCGAGCAGGATGGCGGGCGCTGGCGCCTCGGCGACGGCGACGCCCTGCCGGCGCCGACCGAAATCATGCGCTGGATCGCGGCCGACCATCCCGAGCTGTCGGCCGAGCTGGTGCTCCTGGCCGACGTCGGCGCCCTGGTCGATCGCCTGCTCGCGGGCACGCTGACCGAGGCCCCGAGCCTGCCGCAGAACGCGCTCGACGCGTTCACCCTGCGCAGCGCCACCGCTCGCGCTTCCGCCGACGTGGTCGCTGGAATCGCCGAGGCCTGCCGCGACAGGCTGCCGAAGGACCGGGCGCTCCGCCTGCTGCAGGTCGGCTTCGGTCCGCTATCCGCCCAGGCCGCCGCCTTCGCCGAGACGGCCGAGGCGCGCCTGACCGTGTTCGACACCGATCGTCGCCTGGCGGAGCGTGCCCGCCTCGCCCTGCCCCGCGGCGTCGCGGTGATCGAGGCGGCCGAGGACCTCCCCGCCGCCGGCTTCGACCTGATCCTGGCCAGCGGCGCGCTGCACCGCGGCGACCGCGACCTGCCGCAGCGGCTGGCCAACGCGCTTGCCACCGGCGGCCTGCTGCTCGCCGTCGAGCCCGGCGCCTCGCTGTTCCGCGACCTCGTCTTCGGCCTGATCCCGGGTTGGTTCGAGGCCGGCGTGGGCGACATGCCCGTCGGCCGCCTCGACGACATCCCGGGCTGGCAGCGCACGCTGAGCGCCACCGGCCTCGTCAGCGTCGCCGTCGATCGCGCGGCCTCCGTCAACGGCGACGACTTGCTGCTCGTCGCCGAGGCTCCGCCCCGCCCCGGTAAGGCGGCGGCGCAAACCTTCGCCTTCGTCATCGGCTCGGACGACGAGTTCGCCGCCGAGACCGCGTCGTCCCTCGCGACCCTGCTCGTGGCCGCCGGCGTCCACGTCTCGATCATCCTCGACTCCGAGGCGTCCCTGTTGGAGCTGGAGCGGGAGACCCCGGACACGGTGGTGTTCCTGGCCGGCGCCTTCACCCGCGGCGGCGACGCGGCCGCCCGGCTGCGCGACCGGTGCCTCAGCCTGAAGCGCTGCACCGAGCATCTCGGCGCGCGCCCGACCAAGCTCTGGGTGGTCTCCCCCGGCGCGACCCGCGATGCCGGCGGGTCGGCGGCCTCGGTCGAGGCCGGGGTCTGGGCCTTCTCCCGCACGCTCGCCAACGAGATCGCGACGCTCGACGTGCGCCGCATCGACCTTGCGCCCGAGATCGGCTCGAAGCGCTCCGCCGAGCGCCTGCGCGACCTGATCCTCTCGGGCACGCCTGAGACCGAGATCGTCCTCGACGACGACTGCACGCGGGTGATCCGCTTCCGTCCGGGCCACGCCGCCCGGCGGACCGATCCAGAGGCGGTGCCGGCCGAGGCCGCGCGCCTGGAGCGCAGCAACACCGGCGGCCTCAATGAGATGGTTTGGGGGCCGGCGACCCGTCGCGCTCCGGAGGCCGGCGAGGTCGAGATCGCCGTCGAGGCGACAGGCCTCAACTTCCGCGATGTGCTCTGGGCGCTGTCGATGCTGCCGGAGGAGATCCTGGAGGACGGCTTCGCCGGACCTCGCCTCGGCCTCGAATGCGCCGGCCGCGTCGTCGCGGTGGGCGCCGGCGTCAAGGCGTTCAAGGTCGGCGATCCGGTCGTGGCCTTCGCCCAGTCGGGCTTTTCCACCCACATCGTCGTGCCCGAGCTCGTAGTCGCGCCGGCGCCCGACGGCCTCGATCCGATGGCCGCCGCCACCGTGCCGGTCGCGTTCCTCACTGCCTATTACGGCCTCGTCTCCTGTGCACGCCTGCGCCGCGGCGAGTGGGTGTTGGTCCATGGCGGAGCCGGCGGCGTCGGCCTAGCCGCGCTTCAGATCGCCAAGCTGAAGGGGGCCCGCGTCATCGCCACCGCGGGCTCGCGCGAAAAGCGCGCCCTGGTGAAGGCGCTCGGCGCCGAGCACGTGCTCGATTCGCGCTCGCTCGCCTTCGTCGACGACGTCCGGTCGCTGACCGGCACCGGCGTCGACGTGGTCCTCAACAGCCTGTTCGGCGAGGCGATGGAGCGCTCGCTCAACGCGCTGAAGCCGTTCGGCCGCTTCATCGAGCTGGGCAAGCGCGACTACGTCGCCAACACCCATATCGGCCTGCGCCCTTTCCGCCGGAACCTCAGCTACTTCGGCGTCGACCTGGACCAGGTGCTCCAGCACCAGGGCGAGGACGGCGCGCGGATGTTCCGCGAGGTGATGGCTCTGTTCAACGACGGCGGCCTCAAGCCCCTGCCCTATCAGCCGTTCACCGCGGACGAGACCTCGGATGCGTTCCGGCTGATGCAGCAATCGGGTCACGTCGGTAAGATCGTGATCGCGCCGCCCAAGCCCGGCCGGGTGCTCGCCGCGCGCAGCACGCCCTTCGTGGCCACGACTGACGGCGTCCACCTGATCACCGGCGGCCTCGGCGGCTTCGGCGGCGAGGCGGCGCGCTGGCTTGCCGACCGCGGCGCCAGGAACCTGCTCCTCGTCGGCCGCAAGGGCGCGGAGACGGAGGAGGCCAAGGCGGTCGTCGCGGATCTCACCGCCCGCGGCATCACCGTCGAGGCGACGCCGTGCGACATCACCGACCGCGTTGCGGTGGACGCGCTGCTCGCCGGCGTCGAGGCGTCCGGCCGCAAGCTCGCCGGCGTGATCCACGCCGCCGCCGTGCTGCAGGACGGTCTCATCGCCAACCTCGACGCCGCCGGCCTCGACGCCGTGATCGGCCCCAAGGTCGTCGGCGCGCAGAACCTCGACGCGGCGACCCGTGAGCGCGCGCTCGACTACTTCGTGGTGTTCTCCTCGGCCACCACCTTCATCGGCAACCCGGGCCAGGGCGCCTACGTCGCCGCCAACGGCTTCATGGAAGGGCTGGCCCGCCAGCGCCGCCGCCGCGGGTTGCCGGCGCTGGCCGTCGCCTGGGGTGCCATCGGCGACGTCGGCATGCTCGCCCGCAACAAGGCGGTGATGGAAGGCCTCGCCGGCCGCGTCGGCGTCACGCCGATGGAGGCCCGCCGCTGCCTCGACCTGATGGCCGACGCGCTCGGCGCCCAGGGCTCGACGCCCGACGACGCGGTGTTGGCCATCGCCTCGATGCACTGGGGCAAGACGCGCGAGCGCCTCGCGACCATGCGCTCGCCGAGCTACGACGACCTCGGCTCCGACCAGCAGATGGAAGCCGGCGCGGTGGCCGCGATCAGCATCGGCACGCTGCTCAAGGGCGGCGACGTCGACGCGGTGCGCAAGACGGTGTCCGACGCGATCGTCGAGGACATCGCCCGGATCCTGCGCCTGCCCAAGGATGACATCAGCCGCGTGCGGCAGCTCTCGGAGATCGGCCTCGACTCCCTGATGGGCGTCGAGCTCGGCGCGAGCCTGCAGGAGCGCTTCGGCCTCGATTCGCCGCCCGCGGGCCTCTCGTCGGGGATGACCGTGAACGAGTTGTCGGAGTCCTTAATTCAGGCGGTTTCCGCGCCGATGGACGAGGCTGCCGGCGTTGCCTTGAGCCTCGCCTCCAGGCACGTCGGCAGCGAGGTCGACGCGGCGGTGCTTCAGCCGTTCCAGGACCTCGTCGAGAAAAAGAGCCTCGAGAGTAAAGAGATCCTGTCATGACCCAATCGCCACGGCCGGACGGTGGGCGCGCCGCGCTCGCGGGCTTCGTGACGAACCGGCTCGGGCGCAACGCGCCCCGGCCGACGGCCCTGCGCGCGCCCGAGAAGGGCGGCGACCCGTCGGTGCAGGATTTCGCGAGCCTTCCGGGCTATCGCGAGCTGCGCCTGCAGCGCTCAGCCGCCGAGCTGATCGGCCTCGACAACCCGTTCTTCCACGTCCACGAGACCAAGGCCGGCGCGACCACGCGCATCGCCGGCCGGTCCTTCGTCAACTTTTCCTCCTACGACTATCTCGGGCTGAACGGACACCCGCGCATCTCGGATGCGGCGCGCGAGGCGATCACCCAGTTCGGCACCTCGTCGTCGGCGAGCCGCGTCGTCGCTGGTGAGCGGCCGGGCCATATCAGCCTGGAGAAGGCGCTCGCTGCGCATTACCAGACCGAAGCCTGCGTCGTGATGGTGAGCGGGCACGCGACCAACGTCACGACCATCGGGGCCTTGCTCGAAGCCGGCGACGTGATCTTCCACGACGCCCTGATCCACAACAGCATCGTCACCGGCGCGCAGCTGTCGGGCGCCCAGCGCCGCTCCTTCGCCCACAACGACCTCGACGCGCTGGAGAGCCTGCTGCAGGCGACGCGGCACGAGCACCGCCGCGCCCTGATCGTGATCGAGGGCCTCTACAGCATGGACGGCGACGCGCCGGACCTCGCCGGCTTCATCGCCCTCAAGGAGCGCTACAACGCCTGGCTGATGGTCGACGACGCCCACGGGCTCGGCGTGCTCGGGCGCAGCGGCGCCGGGCTGTTCGAGCATGCCGGCATCGACCCCAAGCGGGTCGACATCTGGATGGGCACCTTCTCGAAGACGCTCTCTGCCTGCGGCGGCTACGTCTGCGGCGCCTCCACCCTCAT
Source organism: Methylobacterium sp. WL8 (assembly GCF_008040045.1). Lineage (NCBI taxonomy): Bacteria > Pseudomonadati > Pseudomonadota > Alphaproteobacteria > Hyphomicrobiales > Methylobacteriaceae > Methylobacterium > Methylobacterium sp. WL8. Next base: position 40,900 of record NZ_VRVF01000008.1, read on the forward strand.
CGAATACCTGAAGTGCACCGCCGGCGGCTTCGTCTACAGCGTCGGCATGTCTCCGCCGCTCGCCGCCGCCGCGGAGGCTGCCCTCGAAGTGATGCACGAGGAGCCGGACCGGGTGGAGCGTTTGCGCCAGAACGGCGCGCTGTTCCTCGCCTGCGCCAAGAAGCGCGGGCTCGACACCGGCACCAGCATGGGCCTCGCGGTGATCCCGGTGATCGTCGGCGATTCGCTGAAGTCGGTGACCCTGTCCGACCGCCTGTACAAGCGCGGCATCAACGTGCAGCCGATCATCCATCCGGCGGTGCCCGAGCGCGCTTCGCGCCTGCGCTTCTTCATGACCTCGGAGCACACCCCCGAGCAGATCCGCGAGACGGTGGCCGCGGTTGCCGAAGAACTCGCGGCCATCGAGAAGGGCGGCTCGCTGATCGAGCAGCTTCTGGCCAAGCGCAGCTGACGATCCACGAGATAAGATGTTCGGAACGCCCGGGTCTCGAGCCCGGGCGTTCTGCGTTTCAGCAGGGAATTCCAGAGACGCGACCTGCATTTTGCCAATCCAGACCTTTGGTTTGCAAGACACCCGTAGGTTGAGCGCAGAACACTGCTTCCAGCCGATTTAAGACCCGCGGTCGGTCCCTAGCCTGATCTATCTCAGGATTTTGTGCTTAACGGTCCTTTAACCACGTCCTGCGACCTTGGTGGTGTCTTCCAGGGACCGCCGACCATGCTGCACTCCGATCCGCTCCTCACCCGCCCCACCCTCGTCCACACCGGGCTGCTCGCCCAGGCGGTGGATGGCCTGAAGCGCAGCGCCACGTCTCCCGCCGACATGTGGCGCCTGCTGACCGAGAACTACATCGTCGACCTCGACGCGGTCGCCGCCTTGATGCCGGTGTCCGAGCCCGAGCCTGTCTGGCTCTCCGCCCGGGACTGATGCGGCAAGGTCACAGCCACGATCGATGCTGTCGATCTGGCACGGCCCCTGCAAAGACACCGTCGCGACCAAGCCCAACGTCGGCAAGCCGAAGCTCATCAAGAGAAACGTCGTCACGAGGAACGCCCGGACAAGAAACACGCGGTGGCTCGAACGCCCGAGCACCCCGCGGACCTGTCGATCACTCGAACTCGAGGTCCGTCATGTCCGACCTGTTGTCCGTTGCCCTCGTCTGCGCCGGCACGCTCCTGGCGCAGGATTGCTCCCGCGAGACCGCGCTCGACGTCATCGTCTCGCCGGCGCGCACCCCGATGGAATGCGTCATGCACGCGCAGACCATGGCCGCCGCGGCCGGTCTGCCCGGCGGCGACCACCGCTATCTCAAGATCTCCTGCGAGCACCGCCGCACCGAGGGCGAACCCGTGTTCGTCGCGCGGCGGTCGTCCTGATCCCGCCTCAGCCGATCGCCGTCAGGGTGTCGCCGACGGCGAGCATGCCGCCGGCGATCACCTCGGCGTAGACGCCGCAATCGCGGTGGCCGAGATGCGCGTCGATCGCCCAGGGGATGTCGAGGTCGCGCGCGCCGCTGACCGGGTCGACGTTGGTCGCTGCGCAACGCACGGTGCGCTTCGTCAACTTCAGGCGTAGGCCGCTCGGCGCCTCCAGCACGCGGCCGACCATCTCCAGCTCGGCCCAGGGCGCGAGCCCTTCGACGTGGAGGTTGCCGCGGAAGCGCAGCGGGTCGACCGGAGCGCCGACGTATTCCTCGACCGCGCGGACGCTCGCGAGGTTGATCAGCGAGACGTATCCGATCTTCGAATCGGTGAAGCGGTATCCGGTGTGCTCCGGCGCCGCGAGCACCCGCGGCTCCCCGCGCAGGGCGTCGGGCAACCGACGCCGCATGAGGCCTTCCAGCGTCGCCCGGCCCGCCTCGGTGTCGAGCTTGGCGACGACCGTCTCGCCGTCCGCCTCGACGGTGAGCGTCGCCGTGGCGTCGTCGTAGCGCGTGCGCAGGCGGGCCAGCGCCTCGTCGCGCATCAGCATCAGGTACTTCGTCTTGGGCTGGTGCCGCGGCGCGACCGGGTCGAAGCCGGAATCGCCGTTCTCGATGGCGTAGAGCCTGTCGCCGGGAAAGTAACCCGACGTCTCCAGCACCGTTCGCTCCAGCGGCTCGGGGCTGAACCCCTTCACGGGGTAGCGGTAGAGGGCGGACAGCGTCGTCGTCATGCCCGCACCGTGACCCGGATCTTCGCCGGGATGCAAGGGGGCGTCACCCTCTTGTGGTGCGCAATTACAACACCACATCCCTGTGACCGGCGGCCTTGGGCGCCGGGGCTTTCTGCGGTGGTTTCCGCCGGGGAGGCAACGTCTCGGGCCGACACCGTGCCTTCCAGGGCGGCGGAGGCCGAAGCGGTAGGATGAAGACACGCATGAATTTTGAAAAATACACCGAGCGCGCCCGCGGCTTCGTCCAGGCGGCGCAGAACCTCTCGATGCGCGAGGGCCATCCCCAATTGCAGCCGGGCCACCTGCTGAAGGTGCTGCTCGACGACCCCGAGGGCCTGTGCGCGGGCCTGATCGACCGCGCCGGCGGCCAGTCGCGCGTCGCGCTGGCGCAGGTCGAGGCGTGGCTCGCCAAGCAGCCGAAGGTGTCCGGCAACGCCAGCCAGCCGCAGGCGACCCGCGACCTCGTGCGCCTGTTCGACACCGCCGAGAAGGCCGCCGAGAAGGCGGGCGATTCCTACGTCACCGTCGAGCGGCTTCTGCTCGCGATCGCCGTCGAGAAGGACACCGAGGCCGGCAAGGCGCTCGTTTCTGCCGGCGTGACGCCGGCCTCGCTCAACGGCGCGATCAACGCCCTGCGCAAGGGCCGCACCGCGGACAACGCCTCGGCCGAGAACGCCTACGACGCCCTGAAGAAGTACGCCCGCGACCTCACGGAGGCGGCGCGCGAGGGCAAGCTCGACCCGGTGATCGGCCGCGACGAGGAGATCCGCCGTACGATCCAGGTGCTGTCCCGCCGGACCAAGAACAACCCGGTGCTGATCGGCGAGCCCGGCGTCGGCAAGACGGCGATCGTCGAGGGGTTGGCGTTGCGCATCGTCGACGGCGACGTGCCCGAGAGCCTGAAGGACAAGAGCCTGCTCGCCCTCGACCTCGGCGCACTGATCGCGGGCGCGAAATTCCGCGGTGAGTTCGAGGAGCGGTTGAAGGCGGTGCTGTCCGAGGTGACGGCGGCGGCCGGCGGCATCATCCTGTTCATCGACGAGATGCACACTCTCGTCGGCGCCGGAAAGGCCGACGGCGCCATGGACGCCTCGAACCTGCTCAAGCCCGCGCTCGCCCGCGGCGAGCTGCACTGCGTCGGCGCGACCACACTCGACGAGTACCGCAAGCACGTCGAGAAGGACGCGGCGCTGGCCCGCCGCTTCCAGCCGGTCTTCGTCTCGGAGCCCACCGTCGAGGACACGGTGTCGATCCTGCGCGGGATCAAGGAGAAGTACGAGCAGCACCACGGCGTCCGCATCCAGGATTCGGCCCTGGTCGCCGCCGCCACGCTGTCGAACCGCTACATCACCGATCGCTTCCTGCCCGACAAGGCGATCGACCTGATGGACGAGGCCGGCTCGCGCCTGCGCATGCAGGTCGACTCGAAGCCCGAGGAGCTGGACAACCTCGACCGCGAGATCGTGCGCCTGAAGATCGAGGGCGAGGCCCTGAAGAAGGAGACCGATTCGGCTTCGCGCGACCGGCTCGCCCGGCTCGAGCGGGAGTTGGCCGACCTTGAGGAGCAGTCGGCCACCATTACCTCGCGGTGGAAGGCGGAGAAGGACAAGCTCGGCGCCGCCGCCGAACTGAAGAAGAAGCTCGACGAGGCGCGCAACGACCTGGCCTCCGCCCAGCGGCAGGGCCAGTATCAGCGCGCGGGCGAGCTCGCCTACGGCGTGATCCCCGGGCTGGAGAAGCGGCTCGCCGAGATCGAGGCGGCGGCCGAAGGCGCGGTCGCGCGCGACGGCATGGTCGAGGAGGCGGTGACGCCGGCTCACATCGCGGGCGTCGTCTCCCGCTGGACCGGCGTGCCGGTGGACAAGATGCTGGAGGGCGAGCGCGACAAGCTGCTCGCGATGGAGGACGCAATCGGCAAGCGGGTCGTCGGGCAGCGCGAGGCGGTGGAGGCGGTCTCGACCGCAGTCCGCCGCGCGCGCGCCGGCCTGCAGGACCCGAACCGGCCGATCGGCTCTTTCATGTTCCTCGGGCCGACCGGCGTCGGTAAGACCGAGTTGACAAAAGCGCTCGCCAACTTCCTGTTCGACGACGACACCGCGTTGGTGCGCATCGACATGTCAGAGTACATGGAGAAGCATTCCGTGGCCCGGCTGATCGGCGCGCCCCCCGGCTATGTCGGCTACGAGGAGGGCGGCGCGCTCACCGAGGCGGTGCGGCGCCGTCCGTATCAGGTCGTCCTGTTCGACGAGATCGAGAAGGCGCATCCGGACGTTTTTAACGTCCTGCTGCAGGTGCTCGACGACGGGCGCCTGACGGACGGACAGGGTCGCACGGTCGACTTCCGCAACACGCTTTTGATCATGACCTCGAACCTCGGGGCCGAGTACCTGGTGGCGCAGCGGGACGGCGAGGACACCGACGCGGTTCGGGACGACGTGATGGGCGTGGTGCGCAACCACTTCCGGCCGGAATTCCTGAACCGGATCGACGAGATCATCCTGTTCCACCGCCTCAAGCGGGCGGAAATGGGGGCGATCGTCGACATCCAGCTCGTCCGGCTGCAGAAGTTGCTCGACGAGCGCAAGATCGCCCTCGACGTGGACGCCGAGGCGCGCGCCTGGCTCGCCGACCGCGGCTACGACCCGGCCTACGGGGCGCGACCGCTGAAGCGCGTGATCCAGAAGACGGTGCAGGATCCGCTGGCGGAGCTGTTGCTGTCGGGCAAGATCCACGACGGCGAAAGCGTGCCGGTCGGGGTCGGCCCGTCCGGGCTCGTCATCGCCGGCACCTCCCCCGAGCCGCGCCGGCGGCCCGAGAACGTGACCCTGAACTGAGGTTTGGATCGCACCCCGCCCCGGCCGCTCGGATCGAGCGGCCGGGGCTTTTCTTTGCGCCGCCGCGCGGCGACACTAGGCCGACATGAGCGACTTGACCTACGCCATCGGCGACATCCACGGCTGCGCCGACCTGCTCGACGCGCTCCTCGCCCGCATCGAGACCCATGCGGCGGGACGCCCGCATCGCCTCGTCTTCCTCGGCGACTACATCGACCGCGGGCCGGACAGCGCCGGTGTTTTGCGGACGATCAGCCGCCTGCATTGGAGCGATCCCGAGCGGGTCGCCTGCCTGATGGGCAACCACGAGGCGATGCTGCTCTCGGCCCTGACGACGCCCGGCGCCGACGACCTCTGGCTCCGAAACGGCGGCGCCGAGACCCTGGCCTCGTTCGGCGTCGACGAGGCGGCGGCGATCCCCGGCGACGTGCTCGATTGGATCGAGGCGCTGCCGACGATGCATGCGGACGCCGAACGCTGGTACGTCCACGCCGGCTTCCGGCCCGGGACCGACCCGGAGATCTCGGACGCGCAAGACCGCCTCTGGATCCGAGAGCCCTTCCTCTCCGAAGATTGCGATTTCGGCCGGCATGTCGTCCACGGCCACACGCCGCAACACTCCGGCACGCCCGATCGCCGCCGCTTCCGCACCAATCTCGACACCGCCGCCGTCTACGGCGCCGCGCTGACGGCGGGCGTCTTTTCGGACGTACAGGGGCCGGCCGTGGAGTTCCTGCAGGTGCGGGCGGGCTAAAAGTCTACCGCGTCGCCACGACCCGCGCCGGATTGCCGACCACCGTCGCGCCGGCAGGCACGTCCCGCGTCACCACCGCGCCGGCGCCGATGACCGCGTCGTCGCCGACGGTGACGCCGGGCAGGATCAGGGCGGCGCCGCCGATCCAGACGTTGGCGCCGATCGCGATCGGGCGCCCGAATTCGAGGCCCGATCGGCGAGTCTCGGCATCGCGCGGGTGGTCGGCAGTCAGGATCTGAACGCCGGGACCGGCCTGTGTGCCGTCCCCGATCGTCACCGCGACCACGTCGAGGACGATGCAGCCGAAATTCAGGAACACGTCGGCGCCGAGCGTGATGTTGTAGCCGTAGTCGCAATGGAACGGCGGCCGGACGACGACCCCTGCCCCGACGCCGCCGAAATGCTCCATCAGCAGTACGCGCCGCTCCGCAGGCGATGCGGCCAGCGCTGCGTTGTAGCGCACGAGCCATGCCTTGTTGGCCGCCGCATCTGCCTGAAGCTCGAGATCGCCCGCGCGGTACAACTCGCCCGCGATCATCTTCTGCTTCTCGGATTTCGGCATCGTGCCTCGCAGTCCGAATGGGTGTTTCGATCGACCCGGCACGGGTCCGCCGGCCACGCGACCGTTTTAACGCCTGACGGGCAGGAACGCCGCGACGGCCGCCGACGCCCAGCCCAGCATCAGCAGGATGCCGCCCGACGGCGCGGCCATCGGAAACAGCGGCCGCTGCGCCAGCGCGCGAATCGCCAGGTCGCCGGAGAACAGCGCGAGGCCGAGCACGAGCGCGAAGGCGGCGATCCGCGTGGCCACGGCATGGGTCGCGCCGACGGCGGCGAGGCCGGCAAGGGCCAGGATGGCGGGGGCGTGGAACAACAGGAAGTGCGCTGCGGTCTTCAGGCTGTCGGCGCCGGGGATGTGGGCGGCGGCGGCGCTGGCCGCGACGCCGAGGCCGCCGGCGAGGCAGGCCAGGGCGACGAGGGTGCGGTCAGCCATCGTCGTCGGCATTACGCTCCGCGCTCGGCCATCAGCCGGGCGACGGCGGCCCGAAGCTCGGGCACGCCGCGGTCGTCGCGGCTCGAGGTCAGCAGGATCTGCGGGTAGGCCGCCGGGCGCCGGGCGAGCGCAGCCTGGATGCCGGCGATCCGCGCGTCGATTTCGGACTTCTTCAGGGCGTCGCCTTTCGTCAGCACGATCTGGTAGCTCACTGCAGCCTTGTCGAGCCCGTCGAGCACGTCGGTGTCGATGCCCTTCAGCCCGTGGCGGGAATCGATCAGCATGAAGACCCGCGCAAGGTTGGCGCGGCCCTTAAGGTAGGCGTGGATCAGGTCGGTCCAAGCTTCGACCTTCTCCTTGCCGACCGCGGCGTAGCCATAGCCCGGCATATCGACCAGCGTCAGCCGTTCGCCGATCCGGAAGAAGTTGAGCTGCTGGGTCCGCCCCGGCGTGTGCGAGGTGCGCGCGAGCGTGTTGCGCCCAGTGAGCGCGTTGACGAGGCTCGACTTGCCGACGTTCGAACGGCCGGCGAAGGCAATCTCGACGCCGTCCATAGCCGGCAACGTGCCGAGTGAGGGCGCCGCGGCGACGAAGTCGGCGGCGCCTGCGAACAGCAGGCGCCCGCTCTCGGCGAGCGCCGCGTCCTCTTGCTCCTGCTGTGTCACGTCAGCTCTTCGCAGGCGCGGTCTTGCTGCCGCGCTTGAACGTGTTCCGCAGGTTGTCCCACAGCTCCACCTTCACACCGTTGCGGCGCATGATGACGTATTGCTGCGTCACCGAGAGTGTGTTGTTCCAAGCCCAGTAGATCACAAGTCCGGCCGGGAAAGAGCCGAGCATGAACGTGAAGACGATCGGCATGAATGTAAAGATCTGCGCCTGCACTGGATCCGGCGGGGCGGGGTTCATCTTCATCTGCACGAACATCGTCACACCCATGATGATCGGCCAGATGCCGAGGTGGACGAAGTCGGGCGCCGCGAACGGCAGCAGGCCGAACAGGTTGACGATGCTGGTCGGATCGGGCGCGGCCAGGTCTTGGATCCAGCCGAAGAACGGCGCGTGGCGCATCTCGATGGTGATGAACAGCACCTTGTACAGCGCGAAGAAAACCGGGATCTGCACCAGCACCGGCCAGCAGCCGGCGACGGGATTGATCTTCTCTTTCTTATACAACTCCATCATCGCTTGTTGCTGCTTCATCTTATCGTCTTTGTACCGCTCCCGGATGGAGGTCATCTCGGGCTGCACGGCCTTCATCTTGGCCATGGAGACGTAGGAGCGGTTGGCGATCGGCAGGAACAAGAGCTTGAGGCAGAAGGTCACGATCAGGATCGCGACGCCGAAGTTGCCGAGGAGGTGGAAGAAGAAGTCCAGCGCCCGGAACATCGGCTTGGTGATGAAGTGGAACCAGCCCCAGTCGATCATCAGGTCGAACTGCTTGATGCCGAGGTTCTTCTCGTAGCCGTTGATCGTGTTGACCTCCTTGGCGCCGGCGAACAGGCGCTGGGTGGTCGAGGCGGTGGCGCCGGGTTCGACGCTGCGGCCGTCGCCGCGCACGCTGGCCTGGTAGATCTTGGTCGCGCCGTCGGTGCGCTCGGTGAACGCGCCGGTGTAGGCCGCGCCCTGGTCGGGGATCGCGGCGGCGGCCCAGTACTTGTCGGTGATGCCGACGAAGCCGCCGGTGACGTTCGCCCACGCCTTGCCCTTGGTGTTGGCACCGCCGTAGGCGGGCTCCTTGGCGAGGTGGTCGTAGGTGTATTCCTGCAGGCCGTCGCCGCCGAGCACGCCGATCATGCCCTCATGGAGCACGTAGTAGCCCTGGGTGTGCGGCTTACCCCAGCGCGAGACCAGGCTGTAGGGAAAGAGCGTGACCGCGTTCGCACCCTTGTTCTCGACCTCGTCGCGGACCGTGAACATGTACTTGTCGTCGACGGCGAGGATGCGCTTGAACACGAGGCCGGCGCCGTTGTCCCACGACAGCGTCACCGGCATGTTCACACCCAGCGTCTGCCCGTCGGCGGTCCACACCGTGTCGTTGGTCGGCAGCGGGCCCGCGTTGGCGCCGACCCAGCCGAACTCGGCGTAGTACGGCGCCTCGGTGCCTGCCGGCGACAGCAGGACGATCTCGGGGCTCTTGTCGTCGACGGTCTCGTGGTAGTTCTTCAGCGAGATGTCGTCGATGCGGCCGCCCTTGAGGGCGACCGAGCCGGCGAGCGCCGGGGTCTCGATCTTGATGCGCGGCGAGCGGGCGAGCGCCTCGGTGCGGCCGATCGGGCCGGTGGCCGCGTTGGGCAGGGTGCCGGCCACCGGGGCGGCCGGGCCGCCCTCCTTCGGGCTGGGCGACGGCACGCCGTCAGGCGTCACGCCCGGGCTCTGCTGGGCGGCCTGGTTCTGCAGGTTGGCCTGGCGCTGCTGCTCGACGCGCGGCGCGGCGACGAAGTAGTTCCACCCGAGCAGCACCACCAGCGACAGGGCGATGGCCACGAACATGTTCGTCTTGTCATTGCCCATCGGGGCCACCGTCGCACGCGTTCGAGGTTGCTGAGGGCGCACGGGCTGGTGCCGCAGCGCGATCGGAAGGTCGGGACGTCGAAGGACCCTTGCCGCGGCCCTTCGCGGCGCCGGGCTTGGGCGGGCGCGGCGGACGGGGATGCGCGTTCGGCCCGCGGGGCTTGGCCACCGCGGGGATCGCCCGGCGCAGGTCGTCCTTGAGGGTGTCGAACGCGGCGTCGATCGCCGGACGGCGGGCGATCAGCACGACGTCGGCCGGGACCGCACCGAGCTCGGGGCCGAGTTCGGCGACCGCGGCGCGGAGGCGCCGGCGGATGCGGTTGCGCTCGGTGGCATGGCCGACCCGCTTGGTGATCGTGAAGCCGAGATGGAGGCCGGCGATCGATTCGCCGTCCCGGACCTCGCCCGCGTCGCGCACGCGACCCTGCGCCGTCAGGCGCTCGGTGTGGAAGCGGCGCCCGTCGGCCGCCGCCAGGAAGTCGGGCCGCCGCCTCAGACGTGTCACCGTCGGCGGGTTCGCCTCGGGCGCGAGGGTGGCAGGCGAGTCCGTTACGGGCATGGGAAGCTCGGCCTCGCTCACGCCTCGGGCACCATCCGCGCCGCGAAGGGCGGCGCGACGGTCACGCTCAGGCCGAGAGCTTCTTGCGGCCGTGCGCGCGACGGCGGGCGATGACCTTGCGGCCGCCGGCGGTGGCCATGCGGGCGCGGAAGCCGTGACGGCGCTTACGGACGAGACGGCTCGGCTGGTAGGTTCTTTTCATGGCTCTGCAAGCCTCCAAAGGTCGAGGCGCGTTCGCGGGCGGCTATCGCCGCACCCGACCTTCACGCGTCTTTAAAGTGTGAATGCACATGCGGACGGCGCCCGAACGGAGCGCCATCGCGACTGCGCGGCTTATGGCGGATGGGATTTACCGAGTCAACGTTTCGGCGGGCTTCCCAATGCCCGACGCGCGCCTCAGTGCCCCTCGAACTCCATCAGGGTCCGTACGGGCACGTCGAGGTCGCGCAGCTTCTGCGCGCCGCCGATCTCGGGCAGGTCGATCACGAAGCAGGCCGCGACCACCTCGGCGCCGATCTGGCGCAGCAGGTTGACCGCGGCGGTGGCGGTGCCGCCGGTGGCGATCAGGTCGTCCACGAGGAGCACCCGGTCGCCGGGCTTGATCGCGTCGACGTGGATCTCGAGCTCGTCGGTGCCGTATTCGAGGGTGTAGGCGATCGAGACGGTCTTGTGGGGCAGCTTGCCCTTCTTGCGTACCGGCACGAAGCCCGCCGAGAGCTGGTGCGCGACCGCGCCGCCGAGGATGAAGCCGCGGGCCTCGATGCCCGCGACCTGATCGATCCGTCCGCCCGCGTAGGGGTGCACCAGGGCGTCCACCGCCCGGCGGAAGGCGCGCGGGTCGCTGAGCAGCGTGGTGATGTCCCGGAACACGATGCCGGGCTTCGGATAGTCGGGAATCGAGCGGATCGAATCCTTCAGGGCGATGTGGCGGCGTTCCATGCCGGGCGGGCCTTCCTCGTGATGATCGGCGGCTTAGAGCAGATGGCGCGGAATCTGGCCAGTTCGCGGCTCAGCCGTTGACCTTGCGCAGGATGGCGACGAGCTCGCGGTGCAGGCCCTCGTTGCCGCAGGCCACCGATTTCGCGGCGAGCGGCTCCGAGGCGCCGTCGGCGGAGGTGACGAAACCGCCGGCCTCGCGCACCAGGATGATGCCGGCGGCGATGTCCCAGGTCTGCAGGTCGCGCTCCCAGTACAGGTCGAGCCGGCCGCAGGCGACGTAGGCGAGGTCGAGGGCCGCCGACCCCATCCGCCGCGTGCCGCCGGAGACCGCCATCACCGCGGCGACCTCGCGCAGCAGGCGGGGATGGTTGCCGCGCCCGAGATAGGGCGTGCCGTAGGCGGTGAGCGCGTCGGCCATGTCGACCCGGCCCGAGACGCGCAGGCGCCGGTTGTTGAGGTAGGCGCCCTTGCCGCGCTCGGCGACGAACAGCTCGTCCTTGACGGGATCGTAGATCACGCCCGCGACCACCTGGCCCTCGCGCTCGAGCCCGACCGAGATCGCGAAGTGCGGGATGCCGTGCAGGAAGTTCGAGGTGCCGTCGAGGGGGTCGACGTGCCAGACGTGGCTCCTGTCGGTGCCCTCGACGACGCCGGACTCCTCCAGCACCATGCCGTAGCCCGGCCGCGCCTTGGTCAGGGCGTCGCGCAGGGTCTCCTCGGCCTTGCGGTCGGCCGCCGAGACGAAATCGCCGGGGCCCTTTCGCGAGACCTGCAGGTTCTCGATCTCGCCGTAGTCGCGCCGCAGCCCCTTCGAGGCCTTGCGCACGGCGTCGACCATCACGGTCATCAAGGGTGAGGAGATCATGTCGAGGGCCTTGAGCGTTCGCGCGTCGTTGGACGCCGCGTTAAACGCTCTGGGGCGTGGAATCGACCCCCGGAACCGGGATGGCAGGCATCCCCGCCGGTCGCGGAGCCGATCACGCCGAACGCCGGCTGCGGTTCTGCCGCGATGTGGTCGGACGGCGCAGGTAGTAAAACTCCAAGTAGAAATTCTATCGAGCGTTGCAGTCATATCATCATTGCGAAAAACAATTGATCATCGCAATTTTTATAAAGTCGGTTGTTAACTTTGGTCGATCACAACGCTTGGGAGATACCAGGGGGTCGGCCGGATCATGAGAAATACAGCGCTTTCACGCTGCCTGAGCGTTCTCGCTTCGGCGGCGTTGATCGCCTGCGCCACGGTCGCGCAGGGCCAGAGTCTGGAGTCCGCCAAGGCCGCCTACAAGCGGCCGGATCTGATCCCGTTTCCGGAAGAAGCGCGGTATTCGCCGCAGACGGCGACCCTCGGCAAGATGCTGTTCTTCGATCCGCGCCTGAGCGGCAAGCAGAACCTCTCCTGCGCCAGCTGCCACAATCCGTCGTTCGGGTTCGAGGTCCCGGTCGCCGGTGCGATCGGTGCGACCAACAAGCCCCTCGGGCGCAAGGCGCCCACCGTCCTGAACGCCGCCTGGATTCCGACCCTGTTCTGGGACGGCCGCGCCCCGAACCTGGAAACCCAGGCGATGGGTCCGATCACCGCCGAAGGCGAGATGGACGGGAAGTTCGCGGAGATCATCGGCCGCCTGAACAAGATTCCCGAATACAGCGCCTGGTTCGGCAAGCTGTTTCCCAAGGACGGCGTCACCCAGGACAACATCCTGACCGCGATCGCGACCTACGAGCGGACGGTCGTGGCCGGCACGGCGCCGTTCGATCGCTGGGTCGAGGGCGAAGAGAGCGCGATCTCGCCGGCCGCGCAACGCGGATTCGACCTGTTCACGGGCAAGGCCGCGTGCGCCGGTTGCCACACGGGCTGGAACTTCACCGACAACAAGTTCCACGACATCGGCATCCCGACCAAGGATGTCGGCCGTGCCGCCTTCGAGCCCGACGACCCGCAGGCGATGCACGCGTTCAAGACGCCGGGCCTGCGCAACCTGACCTACCGCGCCCCCTTCGGCCACGCCGGACAATTCGCCGACCTCGAAGCCGTCCTCGCCTTCTACGAGACGGGCGGCGTCTCACGCCCTTCGAAGTCGCCGCTGATGCGGCCGTTGCGGCTGGAAGCGCAGGAGCGGGCGGACCTTCTCGCGTTCCTGCGCACGCTGACGGCGGAGCAGACCCGGACCGCCCTGCCGAACCTCCCGAACTGACGCGACGACGGAACGCCCACCATGTCGATCCGCTACAAGATCCTTCTTCCGCTCCTCGGCTTCAAGATGCTGGCGGGCCTCCTGTCCGGTGTCACCGGGCTGGTCGGACTGGATGCCGTGGGCGACCTTTCGCGGGTCGCCGAGCGCACGAACGAAGCGAACGCGGCGAGCCGCGCGGCGCGCGACCGCTTCCACGGTGCCGACGAGCTGGTCGCGCGGGTGACCGCGATGACCGACCTGATCGACATGACGGTGGTCGCCGCCGACTTCACGGCCAAGGGCGACCAGCTCTCGGCCTTGCTCGGGCGGCTCGAAGCGGCCGCGTCGTCGGACCGGATGCGAGCCGTCTCCCACGCGGCCGGGACCGCGGCGACCGCCTGGCGCAGCGATGCGGAGATCCTGCTCGGCCTCCGCCCAGCGCAGGGCGTTCCCACCACGGAACGGATGACGCGCCATCGCCGGCGTTTGACGGAGGCCTTCGACGCCGCCGTGGCCCTGGCCGCCGAGGATGCGCAGGCCGGGATCGCGGCGACCCATCGCGCCACGGTATGGACGATCTGGGCGATGCTCGGGCTCGTCGGCGCCCTCACCCTGGTCGGGGTGACGACGGCCTGGTGGCTCGCCCGGAGCCTGTCGCAGCCCCTGATCCGGCTGACGGCCGACACGGACCGCCTCGCGCGGGGCGACACGAACGTGAAGCTGCTGGCGGCCGCCCGCCGGGACGAGATCGGCGACATCGCCCGGGCGGTGGTGAAGATCCGCGACATGTCGCTGGAGGACGCGGCCCGGCAGCTCGAGACCACCGCGGCGGAACGCCTGCGCGAAGAGGCTGCGCGGCGCGCCATGCTCCACGAACTCGCCGACGGGTTCGAGCGGACCGTCGGGAACATCGTCGCCCGCGTCTCCGATACCGTGGACGGGCTGCAGGCCTCCTCCGATACGATGCGCACCGAAGTGGAGGGAACCGCCCTGTGCTCGACCCGCGCTGCGGGCGCGGCCCGCGACACCGGCGGCAACGTCGACGCCGCGGTGAACGCGGCCGGCACGATCGGCGCGACGATGGGCGAGATCGGCCGGCAGGTCGATCAGGCGACGGCGATGTCGGCCACCGCCGTGCAGGCCGCATCCCGCACCGAATCCACCATGGCGGCGCTCGACCGCGCGGCGAACCGGATCGGCGACGTGATCGGCCTCGTCTCGACCATCGCGCGGCAGACGAACCTGCTGGCGCTCAACGCCACCATCGAGGCCGCCCGCGCAGGCGAGGCCGGCCGCGGCTTCGCCGTCGTGGCCGCAGAGGTCAAGGAACTCGCATCCCAGACCTCCAACGCCACGGCCGAGATCGACCGGCAGGTCGCCGCGATCCAGGCGGCGACCGGAGACGCCGCCGGGGCGATCCAGGACATCGCCGCCCAGATCCAGGCCATGAACGGCGTGGCGACGAGCATCGCCCACGCCGTGCAGGAGCAGAGTGCCGCCACGCAGGCGATCGTGCGCAGCATGGCCGAAGCCTCGGCCGGCACCGACCAGGTGACGAACGACATCGCCGAGGTCGTCCACTCGGCGGACGGCGCGGGACAGGCGGCGCAATCGGTCGCGGCCGCGGCCGACGCGCTCGCCGGCCAATCCGGCATGCTGCGCGCGGAAGTCCGCCAGTTTCTCGCCGACGTGCGCGCCGCCTGAATCGAGAACGGCGATGTGCTTGCGCGCATCGCCGTCCTCGACCGGTCGCATGCCGGGCATCGAAATGATGCGGCACCGGGCCACCCCGCCGTCGTCGCGGGGCTCCCGATGTGCCTGGAGACGCCTCAGCCGGCCATCGCCGCCTTGAGGTTCTCGTCGACCTTGTCGAGGAAGCCGGTGGTGGAGAGCCACTTCTGCTCCGGCCCGACCAGGAGGGCGAGGTCCTTGGTCATGAAGCCGGCCTCGACGGTGTCGACGCAGACGGTCTCGATCGTGGTCGCGAACTTCGCCAGCTCCGCGTTGCCGTCGAGCTTGGCCCGGTGGGCGAGGCCGCGGGTCCAGGCGAAGATCGAGGCGATCGAGTTGGTCGAGGTCTCCTTGCCCTTCTGGTGCTCGCGGTAGTGGCGCGTCACCGTGCCGTGGGCGGCCTCGGCCTCGACGGTCTGGCCGTCCGGGGTCATCAGCACCGAGGTCATCAGGCCGAGCGAGCCGAAGCCCTGCGCCGCCGTGTCCGACTGAACGTCGCCGTCGTAGTTCTTGCAGGCCCAGACGTAGCCGCCCGACCACTTGAGGCACGAGGCGACCATGTCGTCGATCAGGCGGTGCTCGTAGGTGATGCCGAGCGCCTGGAACTTGCCCTTGAACTCGGCGTCGAACACCTCCTGGAACAGATCCTTGAAGCGCCCGTCATAGGCCTTGAGGATGGTGTTCTTGGTGGACAGGTAGACCGGGTACTTGCGCGCCAGCCCGTAGTTCAGCGAGGCGCGGGCGAAGTCGCGGATCGACTCGTCGAGGTTGTACATCGACATCGCGACGCCGGCCGCGGGGAACTTGAACACTTCCTTCTCGATGACGGTGCCGTCGTCGCCCTCGAACTTGATGGTCAGGCGGCCCTTGCCCGGCACCTTGAAGTCGGTGGCGCGGTACTGGTCGCCGTAGGCGTGGCGGCCGATGACGAAGGGCTGCGTCCAGCCCGGCACGAGGCGGGGCACGTTCTTGCAGATGATCGGCTCGCGGAAGATCACGCCGCCGAGGATGTTGCGGATCGTGCCGTTGGGCGAGCGCCACATCTCCTTGAGCTTGAACTCCTCGACGCGTTGCTCGTCGGGGGTGATCGTGGCGCACTTCACGCCGACGCCGTGGCGCTTGATCGCCTCGGCCGCGTCGACCGTGACCTTGTCGTTCGTGGCGTCGCGATGCTCGACGCCGAGGTCGTAATAGTCGAGGTCCAGGTCGAGATAGGGGTGGATCAGCTTGTTCTTGATCTCGGACCAGATGATTCGCGTCATCTCGTCGCCGTCGAGCTCGACGACGGGCTTCGCCACCTTGATCTTGTCCATGAGCCACTGCCTTCCGTAGAAATCCGGGCGGACCCCATGCAAATGCCGTGCGGCCGCGGGGCGGGTCATAGCGCGGGCCTTTCCCGGACGAAAGCCGGGGGCGCGGACAGGCCGCCGGGGCTGTCATGCGCGCCGGGCCGTGCGGCGCGAGGGGTGGACATCCGGCGCTCCGGCTGAAATCAGCGCGCATCCATCGAGCGTCAGGAGCAACCATGAGCGAGCGCATCATCCTGCGGGCCGGCGAGGCGCTGGTCGCCGGCGGGCCCCCGAACACGGCTGCCGAGCCCGAGGTGATCATCGGCGAGCTCGACGGGCCGGTGGGCACCGCTCTCGCCACGCTGACCGGCGACCAGGTCGTCGGCCATTCCCGCGTCTTCGCCCTGCTGAACACCGACATCATGGTGCGCCCGGTGACGCTGTGCGTCTCCAAGGTCAGCGTCACGGAATCGAAGTACACCTCGATCCTGATGGGCACGGTGCAGTTCGCCATCGCCAACGGCGTGCTCGACGCGGTCCGCGCCGGCTACATCCCCAAGGACAAGGCCAACGACCTCGGCATCATCTGCTCGGTCTGGCTCAGCCCGGGCGTGATCGAGGCCGAGACCGTGGATCACAAGGCGCTGTTCGACATCCAGCGTCGCGGGATGACGGAAGCGATCCGCAAGGCGATGACCAACGAGCCCTCGATCGACTGGCTCCTCGAGAACCAGGACAAGATCGTGCACAAGTATTATCAGATGGGTCTCGACGGGAAGATCTGAGCGCCGCAAACGATGGCCTCCGTCCGCTCGGAGGCCCTTCCGCACGGCGGACGTCCGTGCGAGAGGCCCGCGCATGAGCGTCCCCGTCGTCATCCTCGTCGAACCGCAGTTGGCCGAGAACATCGGCATGACCGCCCGCGCGATGGCGAATTTCGGGCTGTCGGAGCTGCGGCTCGTCGCGCCGCGGAACGGCTGGCCGAAGAAGGGCATGCGCGAGGCCGCCTCCGGCGCGACGCACGTGCTCGACGCGGCAAAGGTCTACGCGACGCTCCCCGAGGCCGTCGCCGACCTGAACGTCCTGTTCGCGACGACCGCGCGGGAGCGCGGGCAGATGAAGCGCGTCCTGCTGCCCGACGTCGCCATGGCGGAGGCGAACGTGCGGATCGCGAATTCCGAAAAGGTGGGCGTGATGTTCGGGCGCGAGCGCATCGGGCTCTTGAACGACGAGGTCTCGCTGGCCGACGCCATCGTCACCTTCCCCGTGAGCGAGGAATTTCCCTCGCTCAACCTCGCGCAGGCGGTTCTGCTGGTGGGATACGAGTGGCGCCGCGCGGCGGGGCTGGCCCAGGCCCCCTTCACCGGCGAGATTCGCGCGCAGCAGGCGACCCGCGAGGCGCTGCTCTCGCTGTTCGAGACCCTGGAGGCGACGCTCGCCCGCGCCGGCTTCTATCCGCCGGAAAAGCGCGAGAGCATCGCCCGCAACATGCGCGACCGGCTCCACCGCATGAGCCTGACCGAGCAGGACGTGCGCACCTTTCGCGGTGCGCTGAAGGCGCTGGAACGCGGTGCCCGGCGCCGGCCGGACGGGGCTGCCTAGTGGTGAAAACCTGACGGATGGAACCCACCCCGAACGTCTGCGATGGGTGGGTTTCTGCCCGTCCGCTTTGCGCCAAAGTTCGAGGTAAGCTGCCGAGCGAACCGTTCGGAGGGATCATGAAAACCGACTGGAGTTTGATCCGTGAAATGATGAGCGCAGCCATCGATACATGCGAACGGATCGAGGCTTGCGGCTACTCCGAAAATGATCGAGACGCGAGCGCTGTCCTGGCCGGGCAAGATGTGAGCGTCTATGAAATGCTCGTCAGCGCGTGGACTTATCCCGAAAACATTCGGTATAAAATCATCCGCTCACGCCATGACAATCAGAACGATCTTCCGTACGTCCCAGAGGCGGCACGTATCTTGATCGCGATGGCGCAAGCCAGCGCTGAACTCATCGATGCTAATGTTTCTGCCACAACAGAAGCGGATGTTCGCAGGATGATTGATTGGTTTCAAAACAAAGCTGCGCTAAAAGTTGAAGAAGCGATTTTCAACAAGCGAGTGATTTGACGTTTCGATGTACGCTTCTGGATAGTTTCTGAGCGGTGAAATTTGGCTGCCATGGGTCGGGAGCGGACCCAAAGCATGGGTTCCATCCGTCAGACTTCGACCACTAGAGCCTTTTCCAGCACGGTCGATCCCGGCTCGCGTCGAGACGATGCGACCCCACGACGAGATGGAGCGTTTTCCGTGATCCGCAGATCAGGGATGACGCCCTAGCCGCGATCGGCGGGCTTGCGCGCCGTCACGGCGCGGGTCGATTGCGCGGCGAGGCTGCGCAACGAGGCGAGGTTGGCGGCGACCTCCGCCGGCGGCAGGTCGCGCCGCAGGATCGCCTCGGCCTCGTCGAAGCGGCCCTTCAGGCCGAGCACCAGCGCGAGGTTGCCGCGCACCCGTGCATCCGCGCCAGGCCGCGAGACCGCGACGCGCATCGTCTCCTCCGCCCGGTCGAGCTGGCGCGCCAGGGCGTAGGACAGGCCGAGATTGGACAGCACCGAGGGCTCGTCCGGCCGGATCTTCAGGGCGGCGTCGTAGAAACCCTGCGCGCGGGCGTGGTCGCCGAGCTGGTCGGCGACGGAGCCCTGCGCCGACAGGATGCGCCAATCCGGCTGGGCCGGGGAATGGGCGTTCTGCAGCACCTCCTGCGCCTCCTGCAGCCGCCCGACCTCCACCAGGGACTTGCCGTAGGCGCCGAGCACCGCCGTGTTGCGCGGGTTGCGAAGCGCCGCCTGCTGCAGCACCGCGCTCGCCTGGGCGCGCTGGTCGCTGGCCCGTAGCGCCTGCGCGTAGCGCATCGCGGTGCCGAGGTCGTTGGGGTTGGCCGCATAGGATTCCGCGAGCGCCTCGGTCTGCCCGGCCGAGGGGCGCGCGCCGTTGATCGAGCCGGTGGTCTCCGGCGAGCGCGACTGGCAGCCCGCGGCCACGAGGGTGACTAGGCAGGCGGCGATCAGCCGGGGTGCCGAGTTCCGTGCGAACGTGGCCGCAACCGGCCGGGAGGCCGCGATCATGGAATGCTCCGTCGAGGTCGGGCGGGTTCTTCCCGCACCCGACGGGACGGTGATAGAGCGTTAACCCTAACCCAGGGTTAAACGCCCCGGCCGGCTGGGACCGCATGACCGACACCGCACCGTCCATCCCTCCGTTGTTGCCGGCCGGTACTCCCGGCATCCCGGTCACGCTCGTCGCCAAGGCCGGCTGGCCGGCGACCGAGGCGGGGCTGGAGGCGTCGCAGAGGACCTATGCGGCGGCGACCGGCTTCACCGCGAAAGCCGGCCAGCTCGCGCTTCTGCCGGCCGCCGACGGCAGCCTCGCCCGCGTCCTGTTCGGCCTCGGCGCGACGGACGAGGCCGGCCACGACCGGCTGTCGGCCGGCAAGCTCCCCGGCCTGCTCCCGCCCGGCGCCTACGCGCTGGCGCAGGTCTCGGGCGATGCCGCCGCCAAGGCCGCGCTCGCCTGGCTGCTCGGCGCCTACCGCTTCTCGCGTTATCGCTCCGCCGGGCCGGAGCAACCGCGCCTCGTCGCGCCCGACGGCGTCGACGCCGGCGAGGTCGGTCGCATCGCCGCCGCGGTCGCCCTCGGGCGCGACCTCGTCAACACGCCCGCCAACGACCTCGGCCCGGCCGAGATCGAGGCGGCGGCGCGGGCGTTGGCCGGGCGCCATGGCGCTACGGTGTCCGTGATCGCCGGCGCCGAGCTCGAACGCGACTTCCCGCTGGTCCACGCGGTCGGCGCCGCCTCGACCCGCCAGCCCCGTCTCATCGACCTGAACTGGGGGCCGGAAGACGCACCGCGCGTGACCCTCGTCGGCAAGGGCGTCGCCTTCGACACCGGCGGCCTCGACATCAAGCCGTCGGCCGGCATGCTGCTGATGAAGAAGGACATGGGCGGCGCGGCCGCGGCGCTGGCCGCCGCCGACATGGCGATGGGCGCCGGCTTGCGCCTGCGGCTGCGCCTGCTCATCCCGGCGGTGGAGAACGCGATCTCCGGCGAGGCTTTCCGCCCCGGCGACGTGATCCGCAGCCGCGCCGGGCTCACCGTCGAGATCGGCAACACCGACGCGGAGGGCCGCCTGATCCTCGCCGACGCGCTGGCGCTGGCCGACGCCGAGGCGCCCGACCTGTTGATCGACTTCGCGACGCTCACCGGCGCCGCCCGCACGGCGCTCGGTCCCGACCTGCCGGCCTACTTCACCGAGGACGACGCGCTCGCCGCCGCGTTCGAGGCGGCGGGCTGGGCCGCGATCGACCCGGTCTGGCGCCTGCCGCTGCACGCGCCCTATGCGAGCCTCCTCGCCTCGAAGGTCGCCGACCTTAACAACGTCTCGGGCGGCCCCTTCGCCGGGGCGATCACCGCCGCCCTGTTCTTGCGCCGCTTCGCCCCGAACACGAAGCGCCACGTGCACGTCGACCTCTACGGCTGGAACCCCTCGACCAAGCCCGGTCGCCCGGAAGGCGGTGAGGTGCAGTCCGCGCGGCTGGTCTACGCGCTGCTGAAGGAGCGCTACCCGGCGTGACGGCGGGCTTGGGCCGAACCCAGGCGACGCGCGGCCGGCATCGTCCCGTCGGACACCCGGCACCGATGACGATCACAGATCCTGCGCCGCCGGGCGGCGGGACCCGGAGGAGGCCCCGCCATGCCCACTGAACCGATCAAGGGACCGGCCTCGTACTTCCCGTCCATCGAGAAAAAATACGGGCGCCCGGTGAGCGCGTGGCAGCAGATCGTGCGGGACAAGCTTCCGGCCAAGCACATGGATCTGGTCGCGATGCTGAAGAGCGATCACGGCTTCGGTCACGGGCACGCCAACGCGATCGTGGCGTCCGTCCTGGCGGCGGAGAAGACCTGAACGCCCTCACCCCGCCAGCGGCAACCCTGTCTCGATCAGCCGCGCCCAGAGCGAGGCCCCGAGCGGGGCGGCTGCGTCGCAGAAGTCGTAACGCGGGTGGTGCAGCGCGGCGCTGTCGCCGTTGCCGAGGAACAGGTAGGCGCCGGGGCGGCGGCCGAGCATGTAGGAGAAGTCTTCCGCCGCCATCATCGGCGCCACGGCGCGGTCGACCCCGCCCTCCCCGACGAGGCCCGCGGCGACGTCGGCCATGAAGGCGGCCTCCGCGGGGTGGTTCTCCGTCACCGGATAGCTCGATCCGAAGTCGACGCCGCCGACGGCGCCGAAGCCGGCCGAGACCTGCTCGACGATGGCCACGATCCGCGCCTTCGTCGCCGCGCGCACCTCGGTGGAGAGCGCGCGCATGGTGCCGCGCATCGTGACCGTCTGCGGCAGGACGTTGAAGGCCTCGCCCGCCTCGAGGGCGCAGACCGAGACCACCGCCGATTGCAGCGGGTCGATGTTGCGCGAGACGATCGATTGCAGCGCGATCACCACGTGGCTCGCCACCAGCACGCTGTCGATCGCGTTCTGCGGGAGGGCGGCGTGGCCGCCGCGCCCTTCGATCGTCAGGGTGAAGCGGTCGGTCGAGGCCATGATCGGGCCGGGACGGATGGCGAACCGCCCGAGCGCGAGACCGGGGATGTTGTGCATGCCGTAGACCGCATCGATGCCGAAGCGCTCCATCAGGCCGTCCTCGACCATCGCCTCGCCGCCGCCGCCGCCCTCCTCCGCCGGCTGGAAGATCAGCACCGCCGTGCCGTCGAAGGCGCGGGTGGCGGCGAGGTACTTGGCGGCGCCGAGCAGCATCGCGGTGTGCCCGTCATGGCCGCAGGCGTGCATCTTGCCCGGCACGGTCGAGCGGTAGGGAAGGTCGCGCACCTCCTGGATCGGCAGGGCGTCCATGTCGGCCCGCAGGCCCAGGGTGCGGATGCGGTTCGCGCCGTTTCCCGTTCCCCGCCCGCGGACGACCCCGACCACGCCGGTCCGGCCGATGCCGGTGACGACCTCGTCGCAGCCGAAGGCTTCGAGCTTGCCCGCCACGAAGGCGGCGGTGCGCGTCACGTCGTAGAGCAGCTCGGGATGGGCGTGCAGGTCGTGCCGCCACGCCGCCATCTCGTCGGCGAAGGCGTCGATCTCCGGCAGGCTGCCGGTGGATCGATGCGCGGCATCCGCCTCCTGGCCGGAGGTGTCGCCGGCAGACGGAGCGTCGGTGGAGAAGTGGTGCAGCGCCATGGATCGGGAGGCCTTCGGCTCCGGTCGTCGCGGCCGGCTCGTCTCCCCAGCAAACAGGGGGCCAAGGTCCCGGTCAACGCGCGATCCGGGCCGCGCCGCCTCAGCGGCGGCCGGAACCGCCGTCGTTGTGCGCACGCGTCTGCGCCGCGAGCGCCGCGTCGAGCTTCCGCATCGCCTCGAAGCGCGCGATGTCGGCCTCGACGTCGCGGATCGTCTCCTCGATGAGGTGCTGCTGGATCGCGAGCCGCGGATCGTCCGGGCTCATGTCCTCGCGCTGCCGCAGCCGCAGCACCGCCTGCCGCACCACGCCGTAGACCGCCTCGCGCTCGGCCCGGTTCATGGAGGGCTTGATCGCCTGGGCGACGAGATCGGAGAAGTCCGCCATGCGCGTGAGATCGGGTCCGTTGAAGGCGAGGTCGGGTGAGTCGGTCGAGCGGGGCGCCCGGTCAGATCCGCTGGTCCCTGATCCCGCCGACGATGAGCGACACCGAGCTCCACAGAACGACGAAGCAGAAGAACAGCACCGCGAGCTGGTGCCAGCGCTTCGGATAGAGCGAATCCGTCGGGATCATCGGCGGCACGAAGGCGGTGAGGAAGATGTGCTGCTTGCCGGCCGAGACGCGGGCCTTGTCGAGGATCGTGTTGGCCATCTCGTTCAGCTTCTCGGCGATGGTGCGTTCGACCATCAGGCCCTCGTATTCGAGCAGCGCGTTGGTCATGGTCGCGCCGCCAGCGGAGCCGCCGTCGGTGGTGAGCTGGTCCTGCAGCCCCTTCATCTGGCTGTCGATCGCGGCCACCGTGGCGGCGAGCACCTGGATCGAGCGCGACTTCTCGTCGAGGTTCGATCCACGCAGCACCTGGAGGTCGTTCTCGGCCTTCAGCTTGTCCTTGCGCAGGGTCATCATCGTCGTCAGCGTGCTCTCCGCCGACTTGATCGGATCGATGATGCCCCAGTGGTTGCGGTAGCGCTGGATGTCGAGGGTCGCCTTGCGCAGCCGCTCCTCGGAGGCGACCGAATCGACCTCGGCCTGCTTGACCATGTCGGCCTGCGCCCGCCGCGAGATCTCGTTGATCAGCACCTCGGAGCGCGCGATCACGTCCTTGGCGATCGCCAGGGCGTCCTCCGGCGTGAAGGCGCGCACCGACAGCTGGATCACGCCCGAGATCGCGTCGATCCGCGCGAGGACGTGCTCCTGCCAGTACTTGGTCAGTTCCTCGATCGGCTGCGGCGCACGGTATCGCGCCCAGAAATCGGCTTCCTTGCGCGAGAACATCCGCGACACGCCGAGGCTCTTCTCGACGGCGTCGACCATGGCTTGGCTGTTGATGAAGTCCCGGACGATGTAGCTGTCCTGGCTGTTGTGCTTCTGAATCAGGCTCGTGTACTCGCCGAGCGAGACGTTCTCCATCGGCTCGACGTTGCCGCGCACGGCGAACTGCGCCTCGGCGATGTACTGGTCCGACGCGATCGCGAACAGGTAGAACGCAACCAACGCCGTCGGCAGCAGGACGAACAGGCTGAATCGCTGCACCAGCCGGGCGACGTAGCTCTTGGGCTCGGCGTCGGCCGGGCGCAGGCCGGGCAGGCGCGTCCAGGCGAGGCTCTCGCGGGTGCGCTGCACCAGGGAGCGCCGCTCCGGCGCGCGGACCGGCTCGATCGTCTCCGCGCCGCGGCGAAGCTCGGTCACCGAGCGCTGCGCGACCTGCAGCAGGCCGCGGAGTCGATCGCCTTGCCTGACCTCGTCGACGCTCATCCGTTCCGGTTTCCTGCGCTTTGTCCGTTCGGCCGTGCTGTGTCGGGCAGCTTTTCCGAGCCTTCGGGGAAGCCGCTCGCCCACGATCGGAACGATGCCGCAATCCCGTTCTTTTCGGCCCTTTTTAAGGCGTCGGGCCTGCCGTGCCCTGGGCGGGTTCGGGCGAATCCGCGCGGTTGCGCGCCGCGCCGCCTCGTCCTACCCGATAGGCGATGAAACCGGACCCCGCCGACCGCACGCCGCCCCCAACCGTCCGCACCGCGAAGGCGAAGTTTTCGGAGGTCGTCGCCGTCTGCACCAAATGCGCCAAGCGCCAGGGCTTGTCCAAGCGCGCGATCCGCGACCGGGTGAAGGCCGGCCTGAAGCAGGGCGGCTCCGGGGCGAAGCTGCGGGTGGTCGAGACCGGGTGCCTCGGCCCCTGCCCGAAGCGCCTGGTCGCCGTCGCCACCGGAGCCAGCGTCGCGGCCGGACGGATCCTGCTGATCGATCCGACGGCGTCGCCGGACGCGATCGTCGCCCTGCTGCTGCCCCCGCGCGCAAACCTGGGTCAAGACGAGCGCGACGACGCCCGCGACGCGGCCGCGTGAGCGCGCCGGAACCTCTTCGCGCGGGCCGGCCCGCGCTCGCTCGGGCGCTCCTGCGGCGCCTGCCGCTCGTCGGCACCGTGCTCGGCCTCGGGCTCGCGATCTGGCTCGTCGCCACCAACGATCTCGGCGCCGTCGCCGACGCCTTCGGCCGGATCGGCATCTTCGGCCTCGCCGGCGTCGTGACGATGCGGGCGGCGATCGTGCTGCTCTGCGCGCTGGCGTGGCAGCGCATCCTCGATCGCCTGTCGCCGGCGGGCTTCGGCGCCTTCGCCACCCTGCGGTTCGTGCGCGAGGGCATCAACGTGCTGCTGCCCGTCGCCTCCGTCGGCGGCGACGTGGTCGGCGGCCGGCTGTTGACCTTCTGGGGCGTGGCCGGCCCGCTCGCCGCGGCCTCGATCCTCGCCGACATGCTGTTCCAGGTCGGCACCCAGGCTCTGTTCGCGCTGCTCGGCGCCGGCCTGCTGATGCAGGTCCAGGGCGAGCCGGCGGCCGAACTCGCGAGCTGGGTCTTCAGGGCGCTCGCGGTCGCCGGCCTCGTGCTGGCCGCCTTCTTCGCCTTCCAGCGCACCGGCGCGGCGCGCTTCGTCGAGGCCCGCCTCGGGGCGCTCTCGCGCCGATTCGTGCGCGAGGCCGAGCCGGCGCGCAGCGCGGGCGGCAGCGTGCAGGATGCCCTCGACGCGGTCTGGGGCCGCGGCCGGCGGGCACGGCTGCTGCAATCGATCCTGCTGCACGCGCTCGCCTGGACGCTGGGCGCCGCCGAGATCGCGATCGTGCTCGCCTGCATCGGCGTCGAGGGCGTCACGCTCTGCGAGGTTCTGGTGATCGAGGCCCTGAGCCAGGCGATCAAGTCGGCGGCCTTCCCGATCCCGAGCGGGCTCGGCGTGCAGGAAGGCGGGTTCGTGCTCGTCGGCGCCCTGTTCGGGATCGATCCGGGCACCGCCATCGCCCTGTCCCTCGCCAAGCGCGTGCCCGACATTGTGCTCGGCCTGCCCGCGCTGATCGTGTGGCAGAACCTCGAGGCGCGCCGCGGCGCCGTGCGCGCCGAGACGCCATGACCCCGCAAGAGACGCCATGAGCCCGCAAGAGACGCCATGAGCCCGCAAGAGACGCGATGAGCCCGCAAGAGACGCCGTGAACCTGCTCGGGCCGCCGGGAAGGCTTGCACGGTCGCCGAACCCGCCCCAGGGTGCCGGCGCCATGACCCCTGCCCGCCCCGACCCTCAGCTTCGGACCCTGCGCCGCCTCGCCCTGGCCGCCCTCGCGTTCGGGCTCGGGGCGGGTCCGGCCGCGGCCCAGAGCCTCACCGTCGACCTTGGGACGGGCGGCGCGAGCGAGCGCGCGCTGCAGCTCGTCGCGCTCATCACCGTGCTGGCGCTGGCGCCTTCGGTGCTGATCATGGCGACCTCGTTCACGCGGATCGTGGTGGTCCTGTCGATCCTGCGCTCGGCGCTCGGCACCCAGACCGCGCCGCCGACGACGGTGATCGTCAGCCTCGCCCTGTTCCTCACCGCCTTCGTGATGGCGCCGACCGGCCGCGAGGCCTACCGCGCCGGCATCGAGCCGCTGCTCGCCAACCAGATCACGCAGGTGCAGGCCTTCGAGCGGGCCTCGGCGCCGTTCAAGACCTTCATGCTGAAGAACGTCCGCGAGAAGGACCTGAAGCTCTTCCTCGACATGGCCAAGGTGCCGGTGCCGTCGGGCCCCGAGGCGGTGGGCCTCGAGATCGTCACCCCCGCGTTCTTGATCTCGGAGCTGCGCCGCGCCTTCGAGATCGGCTTCCTGCTGTTCATCCCCTTCCTGATCATCGACCTCGTGGTCGCCTCGGTGCTGATGGCGGTGGGCATGATGATGGTGCCGCCGGCGACCGTCGCCCTCCCCTTCAAGCTGATCTTCTTCGTGCTCGTCGACGGCTGGACCCTGGTCGCCGCGTCGCTGGTGCAGAGCTACGGCGGGAGCTGACGCGCGTCGCCCCTGCGTTTCCCGCCCGACGCGATTTGACGACCCGGCCGGCCCGGCCCATCCTCGCCATGTCGGTCGACACCATCCATCTCATGCGGCGGACCGATCCTAGCGCTCCGCTGCGGGATCTCGACGACGTGCGCGTGCTGGCCAGCGTCGTGACCCTGGACGGCGACACGATCCCGGCGGGCACCGAGGGAACCGTGGTCGCGGTCTGGGGAGCGGGCGAAGCCTCCGAGGTCGAGTTCTCCGAACCGCTCGGCCCACTCGCCACCGTCGGCGCTGCTCAGCTCGCTCGCACGGAGCGCGCGATTCCGTGATCGACGAGGGCTGGTGGCCGGTCCTGGAAATCCCGGACCGCAAGCTGGTCGATTATCTTCTGAACCTCGCTCATCCGATCGGCGGACCCAAAGCGCGCTTCTTCCTGTCCTTCGGGTTCGATCGGGCCAAGCCTGACGAGATTGGCCGTGCCTCGCTGGCACAGGCCGACGCGCTGTTCGGCACGGATGCGCTCCGTTTCGTTGAAATCGACGGACGGATGCGCCTCGTCGTCGAGGGGCCGGTCGTTGCCCCGGACGGGCGGCGGCCGCACGTCCGCGTCGTCTGGCAGCGACAGGCGACGATCGCTTGGCGCCTCATCACCGCGGTGCCGCTGACGCGCTGAGATCGCCGGCCATGCAACGGGGCGACCGATCAGCGGGGAACGCTCGCGGCAACCGCATTCATCCCGACACGGATCAGAGTTCGATCGGTCGCGTGATGCTCAGCCCGGCGGAGTCCCCTGCCCGTCGGCGCGCTTCTCGGCTTCGCCGCGGGGGGGAAGCGCGGTGTCCGGGTAGCGCTTGCGGTATTCGGCCAGGAAGGCCGCCAGCGTCTCGGCGTTCGTCGCCTTCTGCGCGATCTCGCGAAAGCCGGGCTTTCTGGTCGCGTCGGCGCTCGTCAGCAGCGCGAAGGTGCGGGCGTCCGCGCTCTCGGCCATGGCGCCGGCGAACTTGGCCTTCAGCCGCTCCAGCCCGATCGGCTCGCCCGCGAGGTCGTAGGCGATGCCGGCGCGGATCACGTCGGAGCGGGTGGCGTCGTCGAGCGCCTTGCCGGTCCGCCACGCGTCGCCGAGCAGGGCCTCGTGCGCCTCCCCGGCCTCGCGCCAGCGCCGGGCCGACCACAGGATGTCGGCCCGCAGCCGCACCGCATCGGGGCCGGCCTCCCCCTCGATCGTCTCCAGCGCCAGATCGGTCCGCGACAGGTCGGAGAGCGCGCGCGCGCGCAGCAGCGCCCGTGCGCGCCGCAGGTCGCGCGGGAGCTCGGGCAGGTAGGTCCCCTCGATCGCCTCCAGCGCCTTCAGCGGCTTCCCGTCCATCAGGCGGATCGTGGCGAGCTGGGTCG
This sequence comes from Methylobacterium sp. WL8, assembly GCF_008040045.1. Lineage (NCBI taxonomy): Bacteria > Pseudomonadati > Pseudomonadota > Alphaproteobacteria > Hyphomicrobiales > Methylobacteriaceae > Methylobacterium > Methylobacterium sp. WL8. The sequence goes on from NZ_VRVF01000008.1 coordinate 68,748, forward strand.
CGACGCTCGACCGGGCCGGGCCGGTGAGGCGGTGGTCGAGCTGGTATTGCAGCAGCTCGGCCGCCGGATCGAGCAGGTCGAGGCCGACGAGCCGTTCGGAGAGGCGCCGCACGATCGCGTCGCCGCGCCGCCCGATCGGGGCGAACTCCTTGAAGTCGAAGTACAAAGCCACCGCGTCCACGCCGCCCAGGGCATCGCCGCGCGGCGAGAGGTACAGGTCGTCGAACAGGGACGCCGCCTCGTCGTGCAGGGCCCGGTTCGACGCGGCGTCCGGCGCGATGGCGTCGATCGCGCGGACGGCGGTGAAGGCCTCGCGATAGCGCCCGGCCGCCATATAGAGGCGGGCCAGGCCCGCGGTGATCGCGTCCTCGATCTCCCCGCCGTGCCAGGTGATCGCTTGGCGTTCGAGGCGATCGATCGCCTCCGCGGGTGTGAGGTTGCCGGCGTCGCGGCCGAGCAGCGTGCCGCGCAGGGCCGCCGCCGCAGCCACCGGGCGCTCGCCCGATTCGGCCAGGCTGTCGTAGGCCTCGAGCGCCGCCTTGGTCCGGTCGGTCGCCTCGTCGATGCGCGCGCGAACCAGGGCGACGCGGTCGCGATCCAGGTGCGACAGGTCGGACGTCGTGAGCAGTACGATCCGCCGCGACGCGGCGTCGATGTCGCCGGTCTCGATCGCCGCTTCCGCCGCAAGCGTGCGGAGCGTCGCCTGGAGGGCGAGCGGGTAGCGCTCGAGCAGCGGCATCGCTTGGGAGAGCCCCTCCTCGGCCTCGCGCCAGCGGCCCGCCTGCCCGTCGGCGACGGCGCGCCACAGCACGGCTTCCGGGTCGCGCGCCAGCGTCCCGGCTGCCAGCGCCTTCCGCACTTCGGCGTTGCGGCCCATGCCGGCGAGCGATGCGGCGCGCAGGATCGCGGCCTCGCGGCTGCTCGCCACCACCGGGTCGTCGGCGCAGGCCAACTCCAGAGTCGTCAGGGCCTCGGCGGCGAGGCCGTTGGCGAGCAGCGTGCGCGCCAGCATCACGCGCATCGGGCCGCGCGTACCGGCCGAGGCCGCGATCGAGGCCGCGAACTGCGTCCGGATCGTCTCGCGCACGTCGCCGAGCCGCGCCTGCTCCCAGGGCTCGCGCTGGATCGCCAAATCCGACACCTCGGCGAGCGGTGCGTCGGGCGGGCGTGCCACGGCCGAGATCGCGAGGCCGCCGTCGCGCCCGACGACGACGCCGTCGAGGTCGGGGCGGACGGTGAGGTCGTCGGCCTGGGCCAGCACGGCGACGCCGAAGCGGCTCGGCAGCAGCTCGAAGTCGACGAAGCGCTGCCGCTTGGCGATGCCCGCGGGCTTCCAACCCCGCGCCGTCACGACGGCGACGCGTTCGCCGTCGAGGTCGAGCCAGGCGGCGCCCCCCGGCTGCGGCAGGCCGATCGCGACGCGGGAGCGCCCGGCGGCATCGGGGAGGCGCGTCGGGGCCAGGGTGTCGCTCGGGCCGAGGTTGTCGCCCGCGATCAGCTCCCAGGCGCCGGCGGCGGCGCCGGCCCTCACCGGCACGAGGTCGAGCAGGGCGCCGGCGGGCACCGCGAAGCGAAGCACCGTCTGCCCTCCCATCCGCAGCGGCTCGCCGACGGCGCGCAGGGTGCCCGTTCCGGCAGCCGGGAGGGCGACCGGCTCGGCGGTCTCGAAGACGAGGTTGGCGATGCCGCCGCGCTCGAAAAGGGCGACCGGCGGGCGCTTGGCGAAGGGGAAGACCAGGCCGGAGCCGGCCTGACGCTCGGGCGGCTCGGCCAGGGGCGGACGGGCGGCGGCCTCCGAGGCGCCGGAGCGGGAACCGGGCGCCGGAAGGTCGGCCTTGGTGGGGCTCTTGGCTCCCTCACCCTTGCCTCCGTCACCCTTGCCTCCGTCACCCTTGGACGCTTCGCTTTTCGCCGCTTCCTTGGGCTCGGCCTTGCCGGCGCCCTCGGCCCTGGCGGCGGCGAGCTTTACGACCTCGAACGCGGTCGCGTCGGCCTTGGCCGGGTCCTTCTTCGCGACGATGTCGAACACCACGGCGCCGTCGTCGCGGTCGGTGGAGACCGTGAACCCGTCGGCGACCGCGACCGCGAGGCCGGCCGAGGCGTCGTCCGCGGTCGCGGTGAGGCGCGCCATGTCCGGCCGCAGGCGGCCTCGGGTCTCGGACAGGTCGAAGCTGTAGGCGCCGGGCACGCGCAGGCGAGTGGCGCCGCCCTCCGGGTCGATCGTCGCCGCGACGCCCTCGGGCAGGCGCACCGTCAGGCGGGTGAGCGTCGGCAACTTCGCGACCTCGACGCCGAGCGGGCGGCGCACGGGGGCGGGGTTGCGCGCCTTCAGGATCGCCTCGGCGGCCCGGGCGCGGCGGGCGAGGTCGGCGACGACGTCCGGCGGCAGGGGCGGCGGCAGGGCGGTCCAGTTCTCGGGCAGCAGGTCGACGAAGACCTTTTCGCCGGCCTCCTGCACGTTGACGCGGATCGGCCGCTGCAGGGCCAGCCGCAGCCCGCTGCCGTCGGGATCGCGCCGGACGGCGGCGAGGTAGCCGGGCAGCTCGGAGACCAGCCGCTCCGGTCCGGCCTCCGTCCGCTCGTCGTAGTTGAGCACCAGCACGCCGCCGGAGAGCCGCGCCTTGATCGAGACCGCGCCGTCGAACGTGAAGGCGATGCGGGCGTAGCCCTGCGCCTCGGTGCCGGAGACGGCGAGGAGCTTGGCGGCCTCGGCCGGAAGCCCGAGGCCTGCCAGTATCGCGAGCGCGAGGCCCGCGCGGCGGGGCATGCGGCGGACCCTTGGTCCCGTCTCGAGCCACCCGCCCATCGATACGCCGCACCCGGGGGCGGCGGGCGCCCCGGACAAGGGACGCAACGCTCCGACGCCGCTGAGGGCCGACACTGCCGGATCGCGGCTAACGCACGCTTAATCGTGGTTTCGGACGCCGTCCCGCGCCGTCCCCGCGCGCCTCAGTCGAGACGAGGGTCAGCGTTTCACGATGAGGTTCGGGACGATCCGGCTCGACGGGCCGAACGTCTCGATCGCGCGCCTGCAGTTCGCCGGCACGTCCTTCTGGTAGGTCTCGGAGAACGAGCGCGCGACCATCGCCAGCTCGCCCTGCTCCAGGTCCTTGGGGTCGATCCCGAGGCGCTCGACGGCGCCCTTCAGGAGGACCGGATCGCCCTGCAGGTCCGGGCATGAGCTGTTCGTAAAGCCGACCAGCCCGGTGAGGCGCGCGGCCATGACGCGCTTCTTGTCCATCGGAGGGGCGTCCGGCATCGAATCGGGCGGGCCGCCGGAGGGAGCGGCCTCCTGCGCGACGAGGGGGGTGGCGAGGCAGGCCAGCAGCCCCGCCAGGATCATCGTGTCGCGCATGCTCGGCCCTCTCGTCGTCTCGCCTGCCCGGGTCGGCGGCCTTGCCGGCCGCTCTCGGTGTCTGCCGTCCGTCGTCGGATCAGTTGGTGAAGGCGATCGCCCGGTCCCAGACCGCCGCGAACCCGCCGAGCGGCACCGCGATCGGCTGGGGCTCCTCGTTGCTCGGTTTCACGCCGATCACTTGGAGGGTCTTGGCGGTCCGCATCGCGTCGGTGGCAAGCGTCGGGAAGCTGATCGGCACGAGGCAGCCTTCCGCGCTGCACGAGATGTAGGGCGCGCCCTTGCCCAGCACCACGTCGTCGAGCTTGAACGTGACGCCCGGGTCGATCGAGAGACCGAACGGCATCAGGATCAGGCCCTCCGCCCGCCCGTCCTTCGGCGTCCGCAACTCGAAGGCGAACAGGCGCTTGCCGGTCTTGTTGTCCCCTTGCGACTGCATCAGCATGCAGGCCGTATTCGTCTCGGGCCGGGTGCAGGTGAGGGTCCACTCGCCGTAATTCTCGGTGATCGAGAGCGCGCCTGCGGGCCAGACCGGTGCCGGCTTGGCGGCGGCTTTGGCGTCGGCCGCCGACGCGGGCGTCGCGGCCGGACTCGCCTTCGGTGCCGGCTTCGGGGCGGGCGGGCGCGGCTTCGGCTTGACTTTGGGGGGCGCTGCAGGCGCGGCGTCCGGCGCTTCTTCCTGCGCGGCGGACGGGACGGCGCCCACGGACAGCGCGATCAGGGAGGCCGCGAGGAGCGCGGCGAGGCGCGCAGAATGGCGAGATGCGCGGATCGGCGACATGCGAGACTAGGCCCCCTCGGCCGACATGGCTTCGAGGAAGGCGCCTAAAGCCCGGGGCGGGGCGGCGCAATCCGGCGCCGCCGGATTTTCCGGCGCGGCGGTCGGATCAGGCGTGCGGAAGCGTCTCGGCGGCGCGGGCGCAGCGACGCTCGAACGCGTTGCGGCCTTCGCGACGGAGGGCGCGGACCACCGTGAAGGCGAGGGTCAGGAAACCGGGATCGCGATCCTGGGGCTCGTCGGCGGGGGCCGGGACGTGCGCGGTGAGGACGGACAGCATGGGCGACTCCGTGCGACCTGCGACCCAGGACGGGTCTTCGATCGATCTTGCGATGCAGCATGCGATCGTTGTGCGGTGCACGCAACGCACCGGTTCGAAGGTCTCGCATGCAGAGGTCGCATGCATGCGCAACACTTCGTCAACACCTCTGCGGTTCGCGCGGGCGCCGTGCGGTTGACCCTTGCGGCATGAGGCGGCACTAGGTCCGGCATCCACGCGGCGCCCTGCGACGGCCGAGAGCCCGGAACGGCAGCGCCGCCGGGCGGCCTGAGGGGACGTCGCGTTCGCGGACGGGCCCGGCCTGTCGCCCCATCGTCACATCGGCCGCCTAACCCGAGCCGCCTCTGCGCGCCGCGCACATCCGAAGGACCGCCCCCGCCATGACCGATACGCCGCAGCCAGGTTCGAACAAGGCGCCCGTCCACGGCCGCATCAGCGGGCCCATCGTGATGATCGGGTTCGGATCGATCGGCCGCGGCACGCTGCCCCTCATCGAGCGCCACTTCGAATACGACCACGCCCGCTTCACCGTGATCGACCCCGACGATTCGCATCGCGCGCTCGCCGACAAGCACGGCCTGCGCTTCGAGACGGTGGCCCTCACCCGCGAGAACTACCGCGACGTGCTCACCCCGCTCCTCACCGAGGGCGGCGGCCAGGGGTTCTGCGTGAACCTGTCGGTCGACACCTCGTCGCGCGCGATCCTGGAGCTGTGCCGCGAGCTCGGCGCCCTCTACATCGACACCGTCGCCGAGCCGTGGCCGGGCTTCTACTTCGACAAGGACAAGAGCCAGGGCGACCGCACCAACTACGCCCTGCGCCAGGACATCCTCGACGCCCGCGCCGCCAGCCCCGGCGGCACCACCGCGGTCTCGTGCTGCGGCGCCAACCCCGGCATGGTGTCGTGGTTCGTGAAGCAGGCGGTGCTCAACATTGCGAAGGATACCGGCGTCACGACCCCCGAGCCGAAGTCCCGTGAGGAATGGGCCGCGCTGATGCGCGAGGTCGGCGTCAAGGGCGTGCACATCGCCGAGCGCGACACGCAGCGGGCCAAGCACCCCAAGCCGCAGGGCGTGTTCGTCAACACCTGGTCGGTCGAGGGCTTCGTCTCCGAGGGCAACCAGCCGGCCGAGCTCGGCTGGGGCACGCACGAGACCTGGATGCCCGCGAACGCGCGCGAGCAGGAGAAGGGCTCGCGCTGCGCGATCTACCTGCTGCAGCCCGGCGCCGACACCCGCGTACGCTCGTGGACGCCGACGGCGCAGTCGCAGTTCGGCTTCCTCGTCACCCACAACGAGGCGATCTCGATCTCGGACTACTACACGGTCCGCGAGGGCGATCGGGCCGCCTACCGCCCGACCTGCCACTACGCCTACCACCCGGCCAACGACGCCGTGCTCTCGCTCCACGAGATGTTCGGCAACGCCGGCAAGGTGCAGGAGAAGCACCACATCCTCGACGAGGACGAGATCGAGGACGGCATCGACGAGCTCGGCGTGCTGCTCTACGGCCACAAGAAGAACGCCTACTGGTACGGCTCGCAGCTCTCCATCGAGGAGACCCGCCGGATCGCGCCCTACCAGAACGCCACCGGCCTGCAGGTGACCTCGGCCGTGCTCGCCGGCATGGTCTGGGCGCTGGAGAACCCGGAGGCCGGCATCGTCGAGGCCGACGAGATGGACTTCCGCCGCTGCCTCGAGGTCCAGACCCCGTATCTCGGGCCCGTCGTCGGCGTCTACACCGACTGGACCCCGCTCGCCGGCCGCCCCGGCCTGTTCCCGGAGGACATCGACGCGAGCGACCCCTGGCAGTTCCGCAACGTGCTCGTGCACGGCTGAAGCCGGCCGTCCGCGATCGTTGCGGACGCCCCCCGGAATGCTACCATCGCGGCCTCACCGGAGGAGGCCGCGATGGCTGTTGCCCGACGGCGCGACACGCGCATGGGCGTCGCCGAGTACCGGGACTGGGTCGAAGCCAAGCCGGATGGCGAGCGCTGGGGACTGCTCGACGGCGTGCCGGTGCTGATGTCGCCGACGAGCGGGCGGCACCAGCGCATCGTCGCGAATCACGCCCGGCGCCTCGACGACCTCGCCGAGCGGAGGGACGCGCACGCCCTCCCCGGCCTCGCCGTCCTCAGCGAAGCGATGGACGACTTCGCGCCGATTCCCGACATCGTCGTGCAGTGCGGGCCGCTGCCGCGGGACGGCTACACGCGGGACCCGCTCGTCGTCGCGGAGGTGCTCTCGCCGTCGACGATGAGCATGGATCGAGGCCGCAAGACCGACTTCTTCCGGACGGTCGCATCGATCCGGACGTTTCTGATCGTCTACCAGGACGCGCATCGCGTGGAGGTCTTGCAGCGGGACGCCGGCTGGGCGATGCGGATGCTCGGCCAGGGCGAGGCCGTCGACCTTCCCGAACTCGGCGGCACGCTCGCGGTCTCCGACATCTATGCCCGGGTGGAATTCTGATCGTTCGCGGATGACGTCGGTCGCACGCCGACCCATCTCGTGACATTCTCGCCCACGTGGTTCGGAGGCTCGCATGGCAGTCGCGGCAAAGCGGGACGACCGCATGGGCGTCGCCGAGTACCAGGACTGGGTCGCCGGCCGCCCGGACGACGAGCGCTGGGAACTGCTCGACGGCGAGCCGGTCCTGATGCCGCCGCCGAGCGAGCGGCACCAGACCATCGTTTTCACCTTGTCACGAAGGCTCGCCGAACTCGTGGAGCCGAAGGGCTGCCGCGTCGTCCCCGGCATCGCCATCGTGAGCCGGCACATGCACGACTTCGCGCCGATCCCCGACGTGGTGGTGCGTTGCGGTCCGATCCTCCCGGACGGCTACGCTTCCGATCCGGTCCTCGTCGCCGAGGTGCTGTCGCCCTCGACCATGAGCGCCGACCGCGGCCGCAAGACCGACTTCTACCGCGCCGTCGAAAGCCTTCAGGTCTTCCTGATCGTGTACCAGGACGAACCGCGGGTGGAGGTCTGGCGGCGCCAGGAGGGAAACGCCTGGCGCAAGCAGGCGCTCGACCTCGACGGCGCGATCGAGCTGCCCGAGTTCGGCGGCGCCCTGCCCGTCGCAACCGTCTTCGCCGGTCTGTCGTTCTAGAGCATCCTCCTCACGCGAGCCGGCATCCACCGCGTTCGCCAGTACTTTGACAAACTCCCAGCAGGTCGTCGCCCTTGCCCCATTTCGAAGACTTCTACGCCGACAAGCTGCGCGGCGGCCTCGGCCTCACCGATGCGGAATCGGTGATGGACCTGCGCGGCGCCAACCGGGCCACGGCGGAGGCGTCGCTCAACGAGATGCTGGAACGCAGCCGCTTCGCCAAGGGCAAGACCGTGGCGATCCGCCTCGACCCGCCGCCCGAGGGGGGCGGGGAGACGCTGTTCCAGCCGGCCGGACGCCTGCTGCTGGACGCCAAGCGCCGCGGCTTGGTCGACCGCCTGCAGACGCTGCCGGCCGGCGACGGCCTCGGGTTCTACGTGGCATTGTCCGGGAAGCCGCAGCGCGATCCGGCGTGAGCGGCCCTTCCGGTCGCTCGTCCACCCGCTTTGCTGGGCGCAACACGATCGAGCGCCTGGCCCGCTTCGGCTTCTGCGCCCGCGGCGCCGTCTACTGCGTCGTCGGCGTGCTGGCGGTGCTCGCGGCCGTCGGCGCCGGCGGCAAGGCCGGCGACAGTGCGGGTGCGCTGCGCTTCGTGCTGCTCGGCCCGCTCGGCCCCTGGATCGTCGGCCTGATCGCGCTTGGGCTCTGGGGCTTCGCCGCCTGGCGGCTGGTCGAGGCCGTGACCGACGCCGACCGGCGCGGCACTTCCCCCAAGGGTCTCGCGGTGCGGGGCGCTCACCTGATCAGCGCCGGCATCTACGCCGGCCTCGGCTTGACCGCGGCGAGCCTCGCCCTCGGTCTCGGGCTGCAATCGGACGGCGATGGCCTGCAGGACTGGACTGCCTGGCTGCTGGCGAAACCCTATGGCCGGGTCGCGGTGGCGCTGATCGGCCTCGGCGTCGTCGGGGGCGGCGTCGGCTTCCTGGTGAAGGCGGCGCGGGGCGACGTCACCGAACGGCTCGCCCTCGACGCGGCGCGGCAGGCCTGGGCTGAGCCGGTCGGCCGGTTCGGCTACGCCGCCCGCGGCATCGCGTTCCTGATCATCGGCGGCTTCGTCGTCGTCGCGGCCTGGTACCAGGCCTCCTCGGAGGTGAAGGGCCTGTCGGGGGCGTTCCAGGCGCTGCGCGCCCAGCCCTACGGACGTGTCCTACTGGCGATCGTGGCGGCCGGCCACGTGGCGTTCGGCGCCTTCGGCCTGATCCAGGCGCGCTACCGGCGGATCGACGCACCCGACATCGACCAGGCCGACGACGCGGTGGCGCGGGTGGTGCGCCCGGGGGCCTGACGCCCGCGTTGACACCGCCCGAGGCGGAGCCGATACCGCCGCGGAACATCATGCAGCAGCGTACCTACAAGACCGCGGTGATGGTGGTCCACGACCTCGTGGCGACCGCGCTGGCCGTGGTCCTCACCTTCGTGTTCCGCTTCACCGGCGACGCCCTCGCCGAGCGCCTTCACGCGCTTCCGGTCCTGCTGCCGCCGTTCCTCGTCGTGGCCGGCCTCGTCTACCGGCAGTTCCGGCTCTACCGCACCAAGTGGCGCTTCGCCTCGCTGCCAGACCTCGCGGGCATCGTCCGCGCCGCGAGCGTGCTCGCCTTCGGGCTGCTGGTGCTCGACTACGTGCTGGTCTCGTCGGACCTGTACGGGTTCTACTTCTTCGGCAAGATCGCCATCGTCCTGTACTGGGTCTTGCAGATCTTCCTGCTCGGCGGCACGCGGCTCGCGTTCCGCTACCTGAAATACGCCCGCTCCAAGCAGTCGAGCGCCCGGTCCGCTACGGTGCCGACCTTGCTGCTCGGCCGCGGCGCCGACATCGAGACCCTGCTGCGCGCCATCGAATCCGGCTCGGTGCGCAAGCTCGTCCCGCGCGGCATCCTCTCGCCGCGCGCCGACGAGGCCGGGCAGACCATGCGCGACGTGACCGTGCTCGGCGGCTTCGCCGACCTGGAGCGGGTGGTCGGAGAGCTGGCCGCCCGCGGCCAGCCGGTGCGCCGCCTCGTCGCGACGCCGAGCGCCCTGGCGCCGGAGGCCGAGCCCGACGACCTGATCGCCCGCGCCCGGCGCCTCGGCTTGCCGCTTGCGCGGGTCGTCAGCCTCGGCGAGGGCATGCGCGACGCCGAGCTGGCGCCGCTGGAGATCGAGGACCTGTTGCTGCGCCCGACCGTCGCGATCGACCGGCCGCGGCTCGAACGGTTCCTCGCCGGCAAGCGCGTCCTCGTCACCGGCGGCGGCGGCTCGATCGGCTCGGAAATCTGCGCCCGGGCGCTCGCCTTCGGCGCCTCGGCGCTGATGGTGGTGGAAAGCTCGGAGCCCGCACTCCACGGCATCCTGAGCCAGCCGGCCCTGCTCAACGCCCAGGCCGAGGTTGCCGGCTCGCTCGCCGACATCCGCGACCGCGAGCGCCTGCACGCGGTCTTCACCGAATTCCGCCCCGACTACGTCTTCCACGCCGCCGCCCTGAAGCAGGTGCCCTACCTGGAGCGCGATTGGAGCGAGGGCGTCAAGACCAACGTGTTCGGCTCGATCAACGTCGCCGACGCGTCGGTGGCGGCCGGCGCCCGCGCCCTGGTGATGATCTCCACCGATAAGGCGATCGAGCCGGTCTCGCAGCTCGGCGTCACCAAGCGCTTCGCCGAGATGGTGGCGCAGGCCCGCGACGCCGAGCAGGCAGCGATCCCCGGCCACCCGACCCGGCTGATCGCCGTGCGCTTCGGCAACGTGCTCGGCTCGGTCGGCTCGGTTGTGCCGGTGTTCAAGGCTCAGATCGCTCGCGGCGGCCCCGTCACCGTCACCCATCCCGACATGGTCCGCTACTTCATGACCGTGCGGGAAGCCGCCGACCTCGTCCTCACCGCAGCCTCGCATGCCGACGGCGAGGCGCGCAGCCTCGTGCCCGGCGCTGCCGACCAGCGCGCGGCCGTCTACGTCCTCAAGATGGGCCAGCCGGTGAAGATCGCCGAGCTCGCCGAGCGCATGATCCGGTTGGCCGGCTTCGAGCCCGGCGCGGAGATCGAGCTGGTGTTCTCCGGCGCCCGGCCCGGGGAACGCCTGAACGAGATCCTGTTCGCCCGCGAGGAGCCCCGCGTCAGCCTCGACGGCATCGACGGGGTGATGGCGGCCAAGCCCGTCTTCGCCGACCGCGCCCGCCTCGACGTCTGGACGGCATCCCTGCGCGAGGCGGTGGCGCGCGGCGACCGGGCCGCCGCCGAGGCGGTGTTCGAGGCGGCGATCCCGCATTTCCGCGAGCGCTTCGACAAGCCGGTCGAAGCCGCCCCGGCGAGCCCGGACCAGCGCGCGACCGGAACAGTCCACGCCGAGCCCTGTTGATTCGCGAACGTCCCGGTCGGGAACTATTCCTCGCCCCGCAGATTGAGGCGACGACCGAACCGAGCGCAGTTTCCGAACAGGGAGCGTGCCGAGAGAAGGACGAAGCAATGCGGACGAAGACGGTACTCGCTGGCCTGATGATGGTTGCCGGACTGGGAGTCGCCGGGCTCGCCGCCCCCGCCTCGGCTCAGGGCATCCAGATCGGACCCGGCGGCGTCCGCGTCGACCCCGGCTATCGCGAGCGCGGCCCGCGCGACGACGTCGACCTCAGCCGCGGCGAGGCGATCCGCATCGCGCGCCGCCAGGGTCTCACCGACGTCGACAACGTCGATCGTCGCGGTCCGCGCATCATCGTCCGCGGTTCGGACCGGCGCGGCGACGACATCACCGTGGTGGTGGACAGCCGCTCGGGCGACGTGATCGACGTCCGCCGCTGACATCGGCGCCTCGGCATCGTAACAAAGACCCCGGCCGCGAGGCCGGGGTTTTCTTTTGGCCGAGGCCTGATCGATGATGTCGTCCCGCGCCGGTGCATTCGTCGTCGCCGTCTCGGTGGTGACCTTCGGGTCCGTCGCCGCCCGGGCCGAGAGCTGCCGCGCCAGCGTCGGCGAACGCGACTCCGCCCGCCTCGTCGAACGCTGCCTCGCCGTTTCGCCGGCGACGCATCCGCCCTGCAACGCGTCAAACGCTTGCGCGCTGATCGAATCCGAGATCGTCCGCAGCTGCCGCCTGTTCGACGACGGCACCGCACCCGCATTCTGCCGGGACTACTGATTTGCGGACGCGTGTCCCCGCGCGAGCCGGGCGAGGCCGTCGCGGGTCGTGCCGGCCGGCGCCCAGCCCAGCGCCGACAATCCGTCGCTGCGCGCGACCAGGTTCTCGGCCAGCCGCGAGAACAGGGCCTCGCGCCCGGTGAGCCGGCAGGCGAGCCCGATCGCGGCGGAGGGCAGCGGAACGAGGCCGGGCCTCCGGCCGAGTCCGGCGCGCAGGGCCGTCAGCATCTCGGGCAACGTCTGGGCATCCGGGTCGGCGACGACCAGCGGCCGGTTCGGCGACGTGTCCGTTCGCAGCACCGCGTCGATCGCGGCCGACAGGCTCTCCACCGAGACCAGCGATCGGCGCCCGGCGAGCGATGCGAGCGGCAGCGGATACGGCGAGCGGGCGAGCCGCACCAAGGCGGCCATGTTGCCCTTCACCCCCGCGCCGTAGACGAGGACGGGCCGCAGCGCGACCCAATCGATGCCGATGGCGGCGAGCGCCCGCTCGGCGTCGAGCTTGGACCGGCCGTAGGCGTCGGTCGGGGCCGGGTCGTCGGCCTCCGTCACCATGCCGGGCGCGGACGGGCCGGCTTGCGCGCGGATCGAGGACAGGAACACGAAGCGGCGCACCCGCGCGCGCGCGGCGGCCTCGGCCAGGCGCTGCGTCGCCTCGGTGTTCAGCGTGCGGTAATCGTCCTCCGGCGCGCCCGACATGGCGTGCGCGAGCCCGGCCGAATGGACCACCGCGTCGACGCCGGCCAGCGCCGCCGCCATGTTCATCGGCCGGGTCAGGTCGCCGACGACGGCGCTCGAAGCGCCCTCCGGCATCGCGTCGACCGGGCGGCGCAGGAGCAGGCGGACGCGGTAGCCCCGCGCGGTCAGGTCCCGCAGGACATGCCGACCGATGAAGCCGGTCGCCCCGGTCAGCGCGATCAGTTGGCTCAAGGCACCCTCGTTCCGTCCGCCGTCGGCGCCCGCGAGAACCGGATCAGCAGGGCCGCGACCAGCCCGCATCCGGCCGCCAGCGCACCGAGCGTGACGACCGGCGACGGCCAAAGCAAGGTCGCGGCCGCGAGGGCGGCGAGGGCGAGGTTGAGCGCGAACACCCGTCCGACCACGCCGCCGACCGTGAGGCCGTTCGTGGTGGCCCGCTGGTAGAAGTGGCTGCGATGGGCCTGCCACACCGGCTCCCGCCGGGCCGCGCGCCGGATCAGCGTCAGGGTGGCGTCGGCGAGATAGTAAAGCGGCAGCAGGATCGCCGCGGCGAGCCCGCCTTCCAGGGCGAGCCGGTACAGCAGCCAGGCGAGGATCAACCCGAGCGGCAGCGAGCCGACGTCGCCGAGGAAGAGTTTTGCCACCGGGCGGTTGAACGGCGCGAAGCCGAGCATCGCTCCGAGCAGGGCGGCGGCGACCAGGATCGCGGCCGGCGGCAAGGCGCCGAACCCGCCGAACAGGGCCAGGGCGGCGGCGACGGGCACCGTCTCGGCCACGCTCATCCAGTCGAGCCCGTCCATGAAGTTGACGAGGTTCACGAACCAGATGCCGGCGAGCACCGCCAGCGTGCGCTCCACCGCCGGCGGCAGGGCCGGAACCAGCCGCCCGTCGACGCCGGCCACCACCCCGCCGACCACGACGGCCTGCAGCATCAGCCGCGCCCAAGCCGGCAGCGGCCGGATATCGTCGACGGCGCCGACGAGCGCCAGCACCACGGCGCCGAACCCCAGCACCAGCACGTCCCGGCTCGCTTCCGGCGCGGCGATTAGCAACCCGGTGACGGCCAGCGTCGCCGCGACGACGGCAATCCCCCCGCCCTGGGGCGTCGGCTCGGTGTGGCTGGAACGGGCGTTGGGCCGGGCCAACGCGTAGCGCACCAGCAGCGGTCGCAGCCGGACGATCAGGCCGGCACTGAGGGCCGCCGCCATAGGAACTGCGATGAGGGGAGCGAGCATGACGCCGCTCTACGCCGGCCGGCCCGACGGGTGAAGCCGCCGGGCGCGCATGGCCTCGCCCCGGCGGCGTCGCCGCCTCAATAGACCTGCGCGGCCTCGTCCTTGGCGGCGCCGGCGGTGCGGTTGGTCTTGTCGATCGAGCGCTCGACCACCTTGCAGAGGCCGATCATGATCGTGTCGATGACGTAGTCCTTCGGGGTGTAGACCGCCGAGACGCCCATGTTCTTGAGCACGAGCTCGTCGTCGGGCGAGATGATGCCGCCGACGACGAGGGGGATGTGGTCGAGGCCGGCCTCGCGCATCTTCGCCTTCACGTCGCGCACCAGGGGCACGTGGCTGCCCGAAAGGATCGAGAGCCCGACCACGTGGGCGGCGGTCTCCTTCGCCTTCGCGACGATCTCGGCCGGGGTCTGGCGGATGCCGTCGTAGGTCACGTCGAAGCCGACGTCGCGGGCGCGGAGCGCGATCTGCTCGGCGCCGTTCGAGTGGCCGTCGAGGCCGGGCTTGCCGACGACGAGGCGCGGCTGCTCGCCGAGGCGCTCGCCGAGGTCGGCGATCAGGAGCTTCGCCTCCTCCGCCGCGCCGGACGAGACGGTCTGCAGGGTGACGCCGGTCGGCGCGCGGTACTCGCCGAACACTTCGCGCAGACGCTGCCCCCATTCGCCGGTGGTGACGCCGGCCTTCGCGGCGGCGATCGAGACCGGCATGATGTTGGCTCCCGAGCGCGCGGCGGCTTCCAGCTCCTCGAGCGCCTTGCCGACGGCGGCGTCGTCGCGCTTGGTGCGCCATTCGCGGATGCGGGCCTCGGCCTCCATCTCGACGGTCTCGGACACGGTGAAGATCGCGCCCTCGCCCGCGGTCAGCGGCGAAGGCTCGCCCTGCTGCCACTTGTTGACGCCGACGACGATCTGGTCGCCGGCCTCGATCGCCGAGATGCGGCGAGCGTTGGATTCGACGAGCGAGCGCTTGAGTGCGCCGGTTTCGACCGCGGCGACCGCGCCGCCGATGCCGCCGATGCGCTCCAGCTCGGCCCGGGTCTCGACCTTCAAGGCCTCGACCTTGGCGTCGATCACCTTCGAGCCGTCGAAGATGTCGTCGTATTCGAGGAGGTCCGTCTCGAAGGCGAGGATCTGCTGCATCCGCATCGACCATTGCTGGTCCCACGGGCGCGGCAGGCCGAGCGCCTCGTTCCAGGCCGGAAGCTGCACGGCGCGGGCGCGGGCCCGCTTCGACAGCGTCACCGCCAGCATCTCGATCAGGATGCGGTGGACGTTGTTCTCAGGCTGCTGTTCCGTGAGTCCGAGACTGTTGACCTGCACGCCGTAGCGGAAGATGCGCTTCTTCGGGTCGTCGATGCCGTAGCGCTCCTGGGCGATCTCGTCCCAGAGTTCCGAGAACGCCCGCATCTTGCAGATCTCGGTGACGAAGCGCAGGCCCGCGTTCACGAAGAACGAGATCCGGCCGAACACCTCGGGGAAGCTCTCGGGATCGAAATCGGGGTCGTCCCGCACCGTGTCCAGCACCGCGATGGCGATGGCGAGCGCGTAGGACAGCTCCTGCACCGGCGTCGCCCCGGCCTCCTGCAGATGGTAGGAGCAGACGTTCATCGGGTTCCACTTCGGCACTTCCTTGGTCGTGAACAGGATCACGTCCTTGGTCAGCCGCAGGCTCGGCGCGGGCGGGAACACGTAGGTGCCGCGCGAGAGGTATTCCTTGATGATGTCGTTCTGCGTGGTGCCCTGCAGCCCCGAGAACGGCGCGCCCTGCTCCTCGGCCACCGCGAGGTAGAGCGACAACAGCCACGGCGCCGTGGCGTTGATCGTCATCGAGGTGTTCATCTGCTGCAGCGGGATCTGGTCGAACAGGGTCCGCATGTCGCCGAGATGCGCGATCGAGACGCCGACCTTGCCGACCTCGCCGCGGGCGAGCTCGTGGTCGGGGTCGTAGCCGGTCTGGGTCGGCAGGTCGAAGGCCACCGACAGGCCGGTCTGCCCCTTGGCCAGGTTGCCGCGGTAGAGCGCGTTCGACTCCTTGGCGTTCGAATGGCCCGCATAGGTGCGGATGATCCAGGGCTTGTCGCGCTGAGGCTTGTCGCGCTTCACCTCGTCGACGCTCGCGCTCGCGCTCATGTCACCCGTCTCCGCTGATTTGTTCGTCGCGCGGCCCGCTCGCCCCGCCCCTTGCGGCGCACCGTAGCGAAGCGGCCGCGAGCCGTCATCACATGCCGGGCGTCGGCTTTCGTTCCCGTGGCGCGCTGGATGCGCAAAATACTGAGGGCGGCCGCTAAGGAAATTTGAGGACGTGCGCGTCCCGGAATCGGTGCGCGCTGCTGGACAAGGGCCGGCCTGTCCAGGGTTCGGTGATCGGCTACAGGTACCAGGTGCAAGCCGAATTCTTTCACCGAGGTCTTGAGCGTTCAGACGAAGTGCACGGTCCGCGAATAGTTTTTGGTCGGCAACCAAGTTAATTTTGTATCCAGCGCGCCTCGGCCTAAGCCGGCGCCATTTTTCTTGTCGGTCGCCGGGTTCCTGGCCTTTTGGACGACTTGCAGACCCTTGGACGCCCTCTGCTTCGTCGTTATAGCGCTAAGCCGGAACCGCGGCGTCGTCAGAACCGCGCGTGGACACGAAACGATCAGGAGAGCGACGATGGCTGCCAGCGCGGCATTGCAACCGGCCGGTGCCGGGACGGGCGAGGTCAAGGACCTCTACGAGATGGGCGAGATCCCGCCGCTGGGCCACGTGCCCGCCAAGATGTACGCTTGGGCGATCCGCCGTGAGCGGCACGGGCCGCCGGAGCAGTCGCACCAGCTCGAAATCCTGCCGGTCTGGGACATCGGCGACGACGAGGTGCTGGTCTACGTCATGGCCGCCGGCGTGAACTACAACGGCGTCTGGGCCGGCCTCGGCGAGCCGATCTCGCCCTTCGACGTGCACAAGGGCGAGTACCACATCGCGGGCTCGGACGCCTCCGGCATCGTTTGGAAGGTCGGCGCCAAGGTGAAGCGCTGGAAGGTCGGCGACGAGGTCATCGTCCACTGCAACCGCGACGACGGCGACGACGAGGAGTGCAACGGCGGCGACCCGATGTTCTCGCCCTCGCAGCGTATCTGGGGTTACGAGACCGGTGACGGCTCCTTCGCCCAGTACTGCCGGGTGCAGTCGCGCCAGCTCATGGTCCGCCCGAAGCACCTCACCTGGGAGGAGGCGGCCTGCTACACGCTGACGCTCGCCACCGCTTACCGCATGCTGTTCGGCCACGCGCCGCACACCGTGCGCCCGGGCCAGAACGTCCTCGTCTGGGGCGCGTCCGGCGGCCTCGGCGTGTTCGCGGTGCAGCTTTGCGCGGCGTCCGGCGCCAACGCCATCGCGGTGATCTCCGACGACACCAAGCGCGACTACGTCATGAGCCTCGGCGCCAAGGGCGTGATCAATCGCAAGGAGTTCGATTGTTGGGGCCAGCTGCCGAAGGTCAACTCGCCTGAGTACAACACCTGGCTCAAGGAAGCCCGCAAGTTCGGCAAGGCGATCTGGGACATCACCGGCAAGGGCAACGACGTCGACATCGTGTTCGAGCACCCGGGCGAGTCGACCTTCCCGGTCTCGACGCTGGTCGCCAAGCGCGGCGGCATGATCGTGTTCTGCGCCGGCACCACCGGCTTCAACATCACCTTCGACGCCCGCTACGTCTGGATGCGCCAGAAGCGGATCCAGGGTTCGCACTTCGCCCACCTCAAGCAGGCGTCGGCCGCGAACCAGTTCGTCCTCGACCAGCGCATCGACCCGTGCATGAGCGAGGTCTTCCCCTGGGATAAGATCCCCCAGGCCCACACCAAGATGTGGAAGAACCAGCACGCCCCCGGCAACATGGCCTGCCTCGTCAACGCTCCGCGCGCCGGCCTGCGCACGGTCGAGGACGTGATCGAGGCGGGACCGCTCAAGCGCTGAGCCCCCGCGCGGGCCGGCCGAGCGGCCGGCCCGCTCCCAATATCTCTCATCGGTCGCATGGCCGGAACGCGTCTCGCACCTCTTGTCTCCGCCCGGTCCGGCATCGAGAAGGGCCGAGCTTGGGCGGGAGGGTACGGACGTGGCTGGCGACGACGAGTCTTACGTATACGACGAGGCCACCGGCGAGTGGCTGGCCCCGGGCGCGGCTGCCGCGACCTCCGCGCGGGCGGAGGTGCGCGACGCCTCCGGCAACCTGCTGACTGATGGCGACTCGGTCACGCTGATCAAGGACCTGAAGGTCAAGGGCGCCAACCAGACCCTGAAGCAGGGAACGGTGATCCGCGCGATCCGGCTGACGGACGATCCCGAAGAGATCGACTGCCGCCACGACGCGATCAAGGGGCTCGTCCTGCGCACCGAGTTCGTGCGCAAGCGATAGCCTGCCGACGGCGCTACCGCTTCGTCTCGGTCCCCGGCAGGTGGCGCCCGTAGCTTTCCTGCTTGGTCGCCTTCTCGGTGATCAGGTCGGCATAGGCCTGCCGCATCTCCGGGGAGACCGAGACCGTGCGCGCCTTCTCGGCCTTGCGCTTGGGCGCCTTCTTGAAGGTGTTGTTCGTCTCGCTCATGCCCGGCCTCGCTTCGGGATCGTTGGGATCGGCGTGCCCGGGTCGGGATCGCCCGCGGCAGGCCCATCGCAAGGGAACGCGACAGACGAAAGAAGGCGGGGCGGCTTTCGCCGTCCCGCCTTCGTGTTTCTATCGTCCGAGGAAGATAGAGGCCAGTCGCTGGAGC
The DNA here is from genome assembly GCF_008040045.1 of Methylobacterium sp. WL8. Classification (NCBI taxonomy): domain Bacteria; kingdom Pseudomonadati; phylum Pseudomonadota; class Alphaproteobacteria; order Hyphomicrobiales; family Methylobacteriaceae; genus Methylobacterium; species Methylobacterium sp. WL8. The sequence goes on from NZ_VRVF01000008.1 coordinate 87,045, forward strand.
AGGCCCCGCGGTGCGGGCGGAGGCGCGCTCTGCCCAGGACTGTCCCCGATCTAAGCGTTCGCGGCGAAGGGGTGGGTCGCGGACTTGCGCTGTTCGGTGACCGTGGCGGCCTTCGGCTCGCCGGAGACGGCGCGCTGGATCGACAGCTTGGTGGCCTCGTAGTTGTACTTCTGGATCTTGGCGTCGTCGGCCGCCTCCCAGTGGATGAACACGCCGACCAGGATGAACAGGTCGTCGGCCTCGTCGGCGGGGATGATGCCCTCGGCGACGGCGTCCTGCACGGCCATGGCGACGCCATGCTGCGCGGGGCCGAACATCTGGACGGCCTGGCGGGCGTCGTTGATGGTCACCTTGTTGAACATCAGGGTGTTGGGCTTGCACGGCAGGTTCGGCGCGATGACCGCGAGCAGGCTGGTGAAGCCGTGCTTGTTGTTCACGAGGCCGTTGCAGAAGGCCGTCTCGGCCGGCGAACCGCGCGGTCCGATGATCAGGTCGATGTGGGCGACCTCGTTGCCGTCGCCGACGAGGGCTTCGCCGACCTGGACCTTGGTGATCTTTGCCATTCGGGTTTTCTCCCTGGATTCCAAACTCGAGGACCGCGGCCCGTCGTGTCGGGCGCGGCCGGAAGCCATCCTTGTTCGCGACGCCCGGCCTTGGAAAAGCCGGGCCGGTTAGCCCGGATAGCGGCGCGGACCCTACAGCGCGGTCCGGCCCGTCACAACCCATGGCAACGCGCTGGAATCGATATTAAAAGTGCGGCCCGGCGCTTGACGCGGGGAACTTTTTCAGGCGACGCGCACCGCGTCCGCCAACCGGGCGCCGGCGGATGCCAGCGCGTCGGCGAAGAGCGTCGCCACCGTGAAATCCGCGCTGGTGCCGGGATTGATTCCGGCTGCCTTCCAGGCCGCGTCGAGGGCGAGCAGCGGCGCGACCGGCCGGGTGCGCAGATCGAGCCCACCCAAGGCCGCCACGGCCTGCGCACGAACGGATTCAGCCCGCTCCGCCCCGTGCTTGCGCGCTACGTGGCTGTCGGGAAAGGCCTGCAGGTAGGCCAGATGCACGGCGGTGGTGCACCAGGCCGGATCGAGCCCCTGCCCGCGTGCGCCCGCCAGCGCCGGAAGCCCGACCGCGAACAGGTCGCCGAATCCGTCGACGTAGGCGCGGGCGATGCGGTCGCGCGGCGCCGCCTCTTCCATCGCCGCTCGCAACGAATCCGGGGCCGGCGCGGCCACGTCGTGCCGGGCGGCCTGGCCTAGCCCGCCGGGGTTGGCGAGGCGGATCGCCTCGAAGACGCCCTGCGCATCTGCCGGTTCGAGCCCGGCCAGCACCGCGGCCACGGTGCTCGCGCGCTCGGCGGCCACCGCAAGCGGCGCGCAGAGCAGGAGGATGCCGAGGTTCGTGTTCTGGCCGACCGCGGCAAACGTCGCCGCAACCGCATCGCGGACCCGTGCGCCGACGCCGGTCCCGGCACCCGCGAGTGCCGGTGCCGAGGCGGCGGCGCTGGCGACGAAGTCCGACACCGCCATCCGGTGCCCGGCCGCGTAGGCATGGACGTTGCCGGGCTTCAGGGCGTCGAGCTCGGCCAGGCACGCCGCCTGGTACAGAGCCGCGATCGTCGCCGGCGCGAGGCGCATCAGGCGACCACGAGGCGCGGCCGGTGCGCGGCGCGGACGGCGGCGACGAAGCCGCGCACGACGGCGCCGGCGATGTCGACCTCGCAGACCTTCTGCAGGCCCGACCACGCCGGCATCGAGTTCACCTCGAGCACGAGGAAGCCGCCCTCACCGTCCTCCACCAGGTCGATGCCGGTGTAGTCGACGCCCACCGCGGCGGCGGCGGCCTCGGCGAGCTCGGCGGCGCGCGGCGGCATCGCCCAGGACAGGGGCCGGCCCCCAAGGTGGACGTTGGTGATCCAGCCGTCGCCCTCGCGGATCATCCCGGCGATGGCGCGGCCTTCGCACACGAAGACCCGGTAGTCGCGCCACAGCCCGTCGCTGCGGGGGACGTAGCGCTGGAGGTAGTAGACCCGCGAGACCGCATCCTCCGGCGGCAGGTCGTCGGGCCGCTCGATGAGCTGCAAGCCCTCCCCTTGCGAGCCGAACAGCGGCTTCAGCACCAAGGGACGGCCGGGACCGGCCTCGCGCGCGACCACTTCGGCGGCGGCGGCGCGCTTGGAGAGCACGAAGGTGTCGGGCGTCGGCAGGCCGGCGCGGGCGATCATCAGGCTGGTCGCCGCCTTGTCGACGGAGCGCTCGATCGCGACGGGGCCGTTCCAGACGGTGACGCCGGACGCGACGAGCGCATGCAGCACGCCGAGACGCATCGTCGTGGCCTCGAAGGTGCCGCCGGCGATCGTCCGCAGCAACACGCCGTCGGGCAGGGTCTCCGGGAAGCCCGGTACCCGCAGCGGTTCGCCGCCGCCGGTGACGATCGCCACGTCGGCGAGCGAGAACAGCACCGGCTCGACCCCCTGGGCGCGAAGCGCCGTCAGGAGCCGGGCCTTGTGCCAATTGCCGTTGTCGGCCGCGAGCGCGATGCGCATGCTGTCGTTCACCCTAACGATGGTTCAGGCCGCCGGCTCCGCCGACCCGCAGCGCCCTCACGCTCCACGCCGTCATCCCGGGGCCGCGAAGCGGAGCCCGGAATCCAAAGCCGCCGACGGCGCCCGAGCTTGCCGCCTCGGCGGATCTGGATTCCGGGCTCGCCTGCGGCGCCCCGGAATGACGGTGGCGGGGAAACCCAGGGAGAGCCGTAGGCAAGGGCCACCGTTTCGAGAAAGCCGGCCTCGTCCGATGCTACGAGAACGACGCCTCGACCAGCTCCGGCATCAGCTTGCCGCCGCGGAAGGTGGCGCCGGTGCGGATCGAGGTGACGATCGCCTCGGCCGGCGAGAACAGCGCGCCGTCGATCTTGTAGAAGTCGCCGTTCACCCGCGAGAAGATCTCGGCGAAGGGCGCGCCGTGGTCGCTCGACGTGGTCGAGGGCAGCTGCTCGGCGAGCTGCTTGGCCTCCGCGTCGTCGGCGTCGACGTAAAGCTGGACGCGGCCGCCGTAGATGATCGCGTCGTTGGTGCGGCCCATCGCCTTGATGAAGTCCGGGTGCTGCGGCGAGAGCGGGGCCGAGCCGATGCCGTCGACGATCCGGTGCAGGTCGAACCCGACCGTGTGCGCCTTGTGCAGGGCGACCTCGAGAACGCGGGCGACGACCTGGGTCGCGCCGGCGAGGCTCTGGGTCGGCGCGAAGATGAAGGTCAGGTCCTCCGGCCGCAGGGAGCACGCTTCGGCGACTTTTGCGACGACGCTCGCGGGCGGGCCGCCGGCGGCTTCGAGCACCAGGGCCGTCTTCTCGGCGGTGTCGCGATAGCCGAGCTCCTTGTAGAGGTCCTCGACCACGGCGACGGCGCGGCCCGGGCCGGAGCCCAGGGCGAAGAAGCCGGAATCGCCGTCCTCGTCGGCCAGCGACCAGCCGGCATACTGGCTGCCGAGGCAGGCGAGCACCGGGTCGGTCGCGTGCACCACCACCGAGTACGGCCAGGACGGGATCGGGCCCGACGGGCTGATCGAGACGGTGCCGAGGCCGCCGAGGCAGATCTCGGCGATACGGCGCCCGGCCTCGATCGAGCCGCGGGCCGAGGCGCCGGCGTCGACCATGCGCGCGCCGCCGGGCTCTTGCGTGACCGACAGGCGCAGCACGCCGGCGTCAGCGACGAAGCGCTCCACCAGGGGTGTCGCGAGGGCGTTCAGGCTCGGCTGTTTGGTGCTCATGTGTTTCCTCCTCGGACAGCCGGTCGCGCAAGCTGGCGATCCGGGTCCACAATTCTTGTCGTGCCGCCGGCCCGTCCGGCCCCCCCGCCAGGACGGTGCAGAGCGGTGCGTCCCGCGTCACGCGTGTCCCGGCGCGGGGCCGGTCCCGCACGTGGTCCGGCCAGGCGACCGCCGGGATGACGGCGTGATCCCGCGCCGCGTAACAGATCTGGGACGCCGCCGCATCCTCCGGGGCGGGTCCGAGGGCGGGCGCCTCGCCGAGGCAGGCCGCGACGTGGGCGCCAAGCAGCGGCACGCCGCGGCGGTCGAGGACGTCGAGGGTGGCGCCGGGGCGCGGGTTGATCTCGGTCAGCCGCCAGCTCGTGCCGTCGGACAGGACGTCGGCGCTGGCGAGCCCGCGCAGGCCGGTCGCGCGGACGAGGCGCCCGGCCGCCTCCACGATCGCCGAGACGATCGCAGGGGCGAGCGGCGACGCCTCGTTCCGCCCCGGCGCCAGCGCGCCGGCGTAGCGGTAGGGGCGCAGGGGCGAGGCTGCGCTCCACTGTTCGGTGAGCGCGAGCACGTGGACCTCGGACGCGTCGGCGAGAAAATTCAGGGCGAAGGCCCGCCCCGGCACCCGCGCCTGGAAATACGCGCCCGGCGGGGCCGGCCCGCGGGTCGCGGCCCGGATGTGGCCCCCGCCCGAACCGCCGGCGCGCTTGAGCAGCCACGCCTTCGGTTCGTCGAGCCGCGCCAGCGTCACGGCCGGATGGGGGATGTCGAGACTTCGGCAGAGGGCCGCGAAGCGCAGCGGGTCCTTCAGGGCCGAGACGGCGGCGGCGCCCGCGCCGAGCAGGCGATGACGCGCGCCGATCGCGTCGATCAGAGCCGGCGCCGCCTCGAACCCGCTTCCCAGGATCACGCCGAGCGGTCGCCCGCCGGCCACCGCCGACAGCTCGTCGAGGCGCGCAAGGACCGCTTCCCCGAGGCGCCCTGTCCCGAATCGGCCCTCCAGCGGGCGATGCGCCTCCGCCAGCTCCAGCGTGTCCGAATCGGCGAACAGGTCGGCGACGAAGGGGCGGAACCCGGCGCGGCGCGCGGCCTCGGCCAGCGCGCGGCCGGATTGCGCCGCGATCAGGACCGCGTCGCCGGCCATGCCAAGGTCAGCCGGCGACCTCGACCGCCAGGGTGTAGGCGTCGCGGAAATCGAGGCAGAGCGGCGTCTCCGAGGCGAGCATCCGCCCGAACAGCTGCTTCTGCGTCTGGTACTTCACGTTGCCGACCGCGAGCGCGCCGATGCCGACGCCCTTGCCGACCGGTAGCGCCACGTCCACCGCGTTGACGTCGATACCGGCGATCCCGGCCGGGGGCACGGCGTTGACATCGGAGGCGACGAGCAGGTTCGGCGCGAAGCTCAGGTCTTCGGCCGAGAGGATCGGGATGCCGGCGGGGCCGGCCGACAGGATCACGTCGGCGTCGGCGATCCCCCTGCGGCGGTCGTCCGGGGTGGTGCCGTCGACGGCGCCGACCTCGATGCCGAAGCGCCACTTCATGGTGAAGGCGATCTTCGAGACGCGCTCCTCGCCATCGTGCCCGACGATCACCGTCTTCGCGCCTTCGAGCGCGCCGATCACCGCGGCGACGTAGGCCACGACGCCGGCGCCGCCGAAGATGACGATGCGCTTGTCCTTCAGGCCGGTGCCGAATTTTTCGCGCAGCGCCCGCGAGACCTGCGCCACCATCGCCGCACCGGTGGTGAAGGATCCGGCCGGGTCGGCGAACAGGTGGTTGGCGAAGGGCGGCACGAAGGCCTTCTTGGCCCGGTCCATCATGTCGAGGGCGTCCTCGGCGTTCTTGCCGCCGATGAAGATGCCGGTGCGGGCGCCGTCGCCGGGCGCGCGCGAGAAGATCGAGTCCTGGGTCAGCGAGACCACGTCGGGCAGCGTCACGTCGGTGTAGGTGACGATGGTCTCGAACCCGGCATCCACGGCCATGTTCACGTCGAACGGGCTCATGTGCTTGAGCGGCGTCAGCATGTGCAGGATCGAGCGGGCCATGGCGTTTCCCTGTCTGGTGCGAGGAGCGTCGTTCGACGTCGGTGTGAGTCGCAATCGCGGCTCGTGGTCAAGCGTAACGGTTCAGGCGTGACGAATCATGCGTCCGCGATCTCGGCGCCCGCGTTCCGGCCGCGTGCGATCAGGAAGCGCAGCGGGCCCGGCCGCGCCAGCCCGGCGACGAGGGCGTTCGCCTCGGCATCCGAGGGCATCAGCGCGAAGCCGGTCGGGCCCCAGGAGCTCTGGCCGTAGCCGGCCACGCCCTGGTCCGCGATCGTCCGCAGCGCCTCGGCGACGGCGGGGCTCGCGTAGCGGCCGCCCTGGTGCGGGGCGAAGTGGTCGCCGATCAGCCGCTGGATCTGGGTGATGCCGGCGCCGAAGCCCTGGGGCTCGGCGAGCACCGCGGCCGGCATCACCTGCATCAGCACGATCCGGCAGATTTCCGCGGCCTGGCGCTCGGGGAAGCGCGGCAGCTCGGCGAAGGCGCGCTGCTCGCGCGAGCCGTGGATCCCGGTGGCGCTCTCGTCCAGGATCAGCACCACGCGCCACGCCTCAGGATAGGAGAGCCGCGCGATCACCGGTGGTGGCGCACCGGTGGCGTCGCGTCCGCCGTCGACGATGAGGCCGCCCTCGGTGAAGGCCGACAGGCCGACGCCGGAGCGGTTGCCCCGATCGAGCGCGTTCGAGAAGTCTTCCGCCGAGAACGGCTTGCCGGAGAGCTTCGCCAGGGCCGCGGCGACGCTGAGCGCGAGCTGGGTGCCGGAGCCGAAGCCGGCATGGGCGGGGATCGCCTCCTCCACCCGGATCGCCACCGCCTCCGGCACGCCAAGATGGCTCGCCGCCGCCTGGACGTAGCCGCGCACGCGCGCCTCCTCCGGCCCGGTGACGCTCAGCGTCTCGGCCGCGGTCGCGGTCAGGCGCACGGCGGGGGCGTCGATCGCCAGGCCGATGCTGCCGAAGCGACGGCCGAGGCCGCCATGCAGGTCGAGGAACCCGAAATGCAATCGCGCCGGCGCGTGGACGCGAACGGAACGCGACGCGGCGGCCCAGGATGGGCTGCGGTCGGATTCCGACATGTCGATGCCTGCCGCGATGCCTTCCGCGATGCCTTCCGCGATGCCTTCCGCGATGCCTGCCGCCTTCGCCACGCCGCCTCGCCCTGTCGTCGCTCCGAACCTCCAGGAATGGTCCGCGCGGAAGCCGGCTTCTCCCATGGAGGCGCCCCGCCGGGCAACCGCCTGACGGAGCCGGGCGCCCGCAAATCGCGGGCAAAGGGTTGCCTGCGGCGTGCGAGCGATGCAAACGTGCCTTCCAGCGCAGGCATTCCGAGTGCCGCCTGGGCGGGATCGCATCCCGTTCGGGCAGGCCATTCCGGCTTCGACGGCTTTTCCGCCGTCCTCCCCGGTCTTACGGCGACGATCTGCGACGCCTCCAGAAACGGTTCGGGTGAGGACGCATGACAGCCTGGGTGAAGGGTGACGCGACCGATGCGGAGGGCGCCATCGCGGCCGCCGCCGCTTTGCTCGCCGCCGCGCACGCACCGGTCTTCGCCGGCCTGAACGCCGACGTCGCCGCGATTCGCGCAGCCTACCGCCTCGCCGGCACGATCGGCGCCTCCCTCGACACGCAAGGGGCCGCCGGCACCTATGCCGACCTCGGCGCGCTCGCCCGCGTCGGTGCGATGACTACGACCCCGGCCGAGGCGCGCGGGCGCGCCGACGTGGCGCTCGTCGTCGGCGCGAAGCCCGAAGCCTCCGCCCTCGTTGCCGCCCTGCGCGGCGGCAAGCCGGTGCGCGGCCGGGCGGCCGGAGCCGACCGCCAGGTGCTCTCCGTCGGGGGCGCCTCCGCTGAGACCCTGCCCTCCGACCTCGCCCTGCTCCGCGCCTACGCGAAGGGCCACCTGAAGGACGAGTCGCCGCTCAACGGGATCGCCCGCGCCCTCTACGCCGCACAGTACGGCGTGGTCCTGTACGACCCGGCCGAGCTGGGCGAGCTCGGCGTCGAGATGTTGCAGGGTCTGGTGCGGGACGTGAACGAGGTCACGCGCTGCTTCGCGCTCTCGCTCGGTGATTCCGACCAGGACCGCGCGGTCGTCCAGGTCTCGGCCTGGACCACGGGTCAGGCCCCGCGCACGGGCTTCGGCCGCAAGGTGCCCGAGCACGATCCCTGGCGCTTCGACGCCGTGCGCCAGGTCTCGGCCGGGGAGGCCGACGCCGCGCTCTGGCTCTCGTCGCTCCCGGCCGCGCGCCCCGATTGGCTCGGCGCCCTGCCCTCGATTGCCATCGTCGGCGAAGGCAGCCCCGAGGCCGTGCCCGGCACCGCCGAGATCGTCATCGCGGTGGGCGTGCCCGGCGCAAGCGCGGGCGGCGTCCTCTGGAACGAGGGCCGAGCGGCCCTCACCTACCGGCCCGGCGCGGGCGGCGGCCCGTCCGCCGCCGACGTGCTGGCGCGCATCGAACACCATATCGCTGGGAAGGATTCCTGATGCTGATCCGGATCCAGGGCGGCCGGGTGGTCGACCCCACGGCCGGCCGCGACGGCGTCGGCGACGTCTGGGTCGAGGACGGTCGCGTCGTCGCCCCCTCCGAGCGGACGCCCGACCGCACCGTCGACGCGACGGGCTGCGTGGTGATGGCCGGCGGCGTCGAGGTGCACTCGCACATCGCCGGCGGCAACGTCATCACCTCGCGGCTGCTGCTGCCGGACCTCTACGTCAGCGAGACGGCGCCGAACGGCCACCCCTTCGCCCATGCCGGCGGGGCGGCGGCCTGGATCGGCGCCGCCTACGCCAAGATGGGCTACACCACCGCCGTCGAGCCGGCGATGCCGCCGACCCACGCGCTGGCGACTCAGCTCGAGCTCGCCGACATCCCGCTCCTCGACCGAGGCGCGCTCGCGGTGATGGGCAACGACGACCAGCTGCTGCAACTCTTGCGCGACGGCGAGAGCAAGGACGCGATCCGCGACCTCGTGGCGCTCAACGTGGCACAGAGCCGGGCGCTCGGCGTCAAGTGCATCAACGCTGGCGGCGCCTCCGCCTTCAAGGACGGCGTGCTGAAGCTCAGCCTCGACGACGAGATCCCGGTCTACGGGCTCTCGACGCGCAAGATCATGGGCTCGCTTCTCGACGCGGTCGAGGAGATCGGCGTGCCGCACCCGCTGCACGTCCACTGCAACAACCTCGGCCTGCCGGGCGCCGACGACAGCTTCGTCGAGACGCTGGAGGCGGCGGAAGGCCGGCGCATCCACTTCGCCCACGCGCAGTTCTACGCCTACGGCGCCGCGGACCCGGCGAACCCCGGCACCGGCGGCTTCCGCTCAGCCGCCCGCCGCATCGTCGATGCGATGCACGCGAACCCGCACGCGACGCTCGACATCGGGCAGGTGGTGTTCGGCCAGACCGTCACCGTCTCGATGGACATCCTGCGCCAGTTCGGCGGCCGCAAGGGCGCCAACCCGAAGAAGTGGGTGCTGAACGCGGGCGACGCCGAGGGCGGCGGCGTGGTGCCGTTCCTCTACAAGCCGCGCGGGCCCACGAGCTCGCTGCAATGGGCGATCGGCCTGGAGATCATGCTGCTTTCGAACGAGCCCGAGCGCACGATCCTGACCACCGACCACCCGAACGGCGGCCCGTTCACCGCCTACCCGCGCATCATCCACCTGCTGATGGACAAGGAGGAGCGCGACCGCGAGATCGCGACCTTGCCCAAGGTGGTGCACGAGCGCTCCTCGCTGCCCGAGATCGAGCGCGAGTATTCCTTCTCCGAGATCGCCGAGCTGACGCGCTCCGGGCCGGCCAAGCTGCTGGGCCTCGCCGACCGCGGGCACCTGCGCGACGGCGCGCGCGCCGACATCGCGGTCTACCGCGAGGACAAGAACCGCACCGCGATGTTCGCGAGCGCCAAGCTCGTGCTCAAGGACGGGGTGGCGATCGTCGAGGACGGCGAAATCGTGAACTGGCATGTCGGCCGTTCGCTCTCGCTCGTCGTCGAGTCCGACAAGGCGATGGAGCGCCGCACCGACGCCTACCTGCAGGACCGGTTCGGCCAGGGCCTCGACAGCTTCACTGTCCCGGATGCGGCCTTCCCCGAGGCCGAGGTGTTCGAGGACGTGGCATGCCGGGCATGAACGAGCGGCTTCGCGTGAGGGACCTGAACCCGAATGTCTGACCTCACCCTCAACGGCATCCGCGTCGAGGACACCTTCGCGGAGGCGTTCGACGTCGCCGGCACCGCGATCGTCGTCACCAACGACACCGCGAAGTGGGCGATGATCGCCGCCACCACGATGACGGGCTTCGCCACCTCGGTGATCGGCTGCGGCGCCGAGGCCGGGATCGACGCCGAGCTCTCGCCCGAGGAGACGCCGGACGGTCGCCCGGGCGTGCGCATCCTGCTGTTCGGCTTCGAGCCGAACGGGCTGAAGGAGCAGCTCCTGAAGCGCGTCGGGCAGTGCATCCTCACCTGCCCCGGCACCGCATGCTTCGCCGGCGTCGAGGGGCCGACCAAGATCAAGCTCGGCGGCGCGATCCGCTACTTTGGCGACGGTTTCGCCATCGCCAAGCGCCTGCCCGACCACACCGGCAAGATGCGCCGCTACTGGCGCATCCCGGTGATGGACGGCGAGTTCCTGTGCGAGGATTCGGTGCGCGCGGTCGACGGCGCGGTCGGCGGCGGCAACCTGCTGTTCCTCGGCCGCAACCACGCCGAGACCCTGAAGGTGGCCGAGGTCGCCGTGGAGGCCGCGAAGGCGATCCCCGGGGCGATCCTGCCCTTCCCCGGCGGCATCGTCCGCTCCGGCTCGAAGGTCGGCGCCCGCACCAAGGGCATGATGGCCTCGACCAACGACGCCTACTGCCCGACGCTGAAGGGCCGGGCCGGCTCGGCGCTGCCGGCCGAATGCGGCGTGGTGCTGGAGATCGTCATCGACGCGCTGACCTCTCAGGGCGTTTCCGATTCGATGCGGGCGGCGCTGCACGCGGCGACCGAGGTCGGCGCGCAGCACGGACTCGTGGCGATCACCGCGGGCAATTACGGCGGCAACCTCGGGCGGCACCATTATCGCCTTCGCGATCTGCTTGAAAAGAATCCTGCCGTGAAGGAGACCGAAGCGTGAGCGTCCTCTCCCTGCGGCAGGCCCCCCCGGAGCGCCTCGACTTCCTCAATATCGCCCCCGCGACCCTGGCCGCGCTGTCGCAAGGCGAGGCCGAGCGCCTGCCGATCGGCACCACCCGGCGCGGCCTCGTCCTCGGCGACTGCTTCCAGGTGTCGCTCGACGGTGGCGACAGCCTCACCATCGAGGGCGGTCACGAGCGCCTCGACCGCGTCGGGGCCGCGCTCGGCCAGGGCACGATCCGCGTCGTCGGCGATGTCGGGCAGCGCCTCGGCGAAGGCATGGCCGGCGGCACGCTCACCGTCACCGGTAACGCCGGCCCGTATGCGGGCACCGGCGCGACCGGCGGCACCATCACGATCGAAGGCGATGCCGGCGACCATGCCGGCGGCGCGGTCTACGCGGCCAAGGCCGGGCTCGACGGCGCGACGCTGATCGTCAAGGGCACGGCCGGCCGCCACCTCGGCGACCGCATGCGGCGCGGGCTGATCCTCGTCGAGCGGGCCGGCGACCACGCCGGCTCGCGGATGATCGCCGGAACGATCGCGGCGGGCTCCGTCGGCGACCACCCCGGCTTCGGCATGCGCCGCGGCACCCTCCTTCTCGGCAGCCACGGCCGCCTGACGCCGACCTTCGTCGAGACCGGCACCCACGACCTCGTCTTCCTCCGCCTCCTGGCGCGCTCGCTGCAGCGCCTAAGTCCACGCCACGCCGAGATCGCCGCCGGCCCGCTCCGCCGCTACTCCGGCGACCTCGCGACGATCGCCAAGGGCGAGATCTGGGCGGCGGCTTGAAGCGCGGCCCCTCACATGGAGGGGCATGCCGCATTCACACCGCGTCGAACGCGTCCGCCGAGGCGACTGGATCGCAGGTCACTTATCGCGGTCCCCTCTCCCCGAACGGGAGAGGGGACCCACGTTCGATCAGGCGACGCATTGGGATACGTGAAGGCGAGCCTCCGAATGGGCGGATGAGCCGCGCTGGACATGCGGTGATTCGCGTCGGCGCGCCGCGAGATATCTCCGTTTGCCGTGCCGCGGCGGCGCCTTAAGGTCGGCGCAACCCGGCCACGGAGCCGGGACGATGCGAGGACGCCCCGCCGATGCTGATCCTGCTGTCCGCCTGCCTGCTGTCGCAACCGACGCAGTGCCACGACGACCAGATCCCGATGTCCTACCAGGGCACCAACCCGTTCGTCTGCCTGCGGCACGCCCAGAGCGTGCTGGCCGAATGGCAGGCGGCCCACCCCGAGCTCCACGTCGCGAAGTGGCGCTGCGCGGTGCGCGGAACGGTGCCGAGGGACCTGTGACCGGCGTCCGCCGAAGCTGAACGGTTGCCGACCCACGCGCTCGCGCACGGTTCAGACTCGGGCGATCATCCTCCGGACTTCGATGGCCGCCGGCCACGCACTCCGCGAGGACATGTCGTGTCGCTTCTCCGTTTTCGTCTGGCCGGGCTCTGCGCCTTGGCGCTTGCCGGCCAGGGCCTCGCCACCGCCGCGCGGGCCGCGGACTTCGACGGCCCCTACCCGCCGCGCCCGCCGGAATACGCCGAGCCCGCGTATCGCGAGCCGCCTCCCCCGCCGACGTTCCGCCGCCCGCACTTCACGGTCGGGCCGGACTTCGAGCCGCCCGAACGCTGCCGCAGCTTCGTGAAGCGCCGAATCTACGCGTACGGCGAGGAGGTTTTGCGCCGGGTTCGCGTCTGCGACGAGCCCGGCGGTTACGACGAGGGTCCACGGCGGCGGCCGGTGTTCTACGACCATCCGCCGCGTCCGCCGGCCGACATCCCGGATCGCGAATGGGGCGGTCCGCGCTGGTAGCCGGGCGTCAGGCGCGGATCGGCGCCTTCTTCAGCGCTGCGGCGAAGGCCTTGAGCTGGCGGTTCAGGTCCGCCAGCTCGTTCAAAGCGATGGTCTTGTGGCCGTCCTTGACGGCGCGCTCGATGTCCTCGACCTGCGAGGCGGCGAGGCGCCGGAGTGCGGTGGCGACTTGGTCACGGGTCAACGGCGCCTCTCCCGGCACGACGCTTGGGGGAGGTTCGGTGATAGGTCGACAGGCTTAACCGTTGGTGTGCGAGCCGCCTGCCGAGGCGCGGATCAGTCGTCCGGCGTCGTCGTGGGCGGCGCCAGGGCGGCCTGCGCCGCCTGCAGCCCGGCGCGCGCCTTCTCCATCGCCGCCGCCTTCGCGCCGGCCTCGGCGTTCAGCGCTTCGAGGAAGGCCCTCCAGTCCGCACGCAGCGCCGGCGGCATCGCGCCGTCCAGCCGGTCGCGTAGGTGGGCGGCGCGAGCGCCGGGGCTGTCCGTCGGCGCGGCCGCATCCGACTCGTAGATCCCGACGCCGCAGACCTGGTCGCCGGCGCGGGTGTAGTAGGTGGTCTTCGGAAGCGCGACGGTGCTGCCCGGCTTCGGAAAAAGGTAGCGGATCGCTGAGACCTGTCCCGGCGCCGCCGTCTCCATCATCGTGCGGATGAAGTAGGTGCCGTCGCTGTCGTGCAGGTCGCGTACGTTCTGGCCCTGCAGGACCGGGTTGGGGTGGGCGCTCATCACCCCGTCCGGCCCGACGCAGAACACGTAGGTGTCCGCGGTGCGAAATCCCGCCTCGCCCTTGGTAAAATGCGCGAGCGCCGCCGGCTTGTCGGCCGCGAGCGCCGCGACCACGTGCTTTAGCATCCATTTGGCGCTCGCTTCCGCGCCGACGTCGCCACAGGACGTCGGCGCCTCGCCGTCGCCGCAGGCGCGGGCGCCCTGGGGCGAAGCCGCCAGCCCAAGGGCGACGAGGAGGGTCAAGGCGAAGGTCGAACGGAACGGTCCCATCGGTCGCGCCTCGACGGTCGAGCGGAGGCACCTGCGCGGCGAAGGCACCATCGCAAGGGATCCTCGCGCAAAGGAGCCTCACGCAAGGGAGCCTCGATTTGTCCGGCCGACGACTGTTCGCCGTCGGCCTGGACCTGACGATCGACAGCATCCATTGATTTTTTCAAATCTTCAAGCTCGAAATGCAGGCATCGCGCGGCCGAAAAACAATGCATCGTCTTCGACGGCGCCACCCTTCTTAAGAAGGGCGGCGCCGCCTGCTGGGATCAGGTCCGCCAGGGGTGGGCCGGAAGCGCGGTCTTGCCGATCGCGCTGGCGCCGGCCTCGGCCACCGCGTGGTCGTCTTCGACGGTCGAGCCGCTGACGCCGATGGCGCCCGACATTTCGCCGTCCGCGTCGACGATCGGGATGCCGCCGGGGAAGGTGATCAGCCCCTCGTTCGAGTGCTCGATGCCGTAGAGGGGCTTGCCCGGCTGCGACAGCGCGCCGATCTGGCCGGTCATCATGCCGAAGAACACCGAGGTCTTGGCCTTCTTCTGGGCGATGTCGATCGAGCCGACCCAGGCGCCGTCCATCCGGTAGAACGCCTTCAGGTTTCCGCCGGAATCAACGACCGCGATGCACATCTGGGTGCCGAGCTCGGTCGCCTTGGCCTTCGCGGCAGTGATCGCGGTTTCCGCCTGCTCGATGGTGACGTGCATGGTGTTCACTCCCTGTTGGCGCCGCCAGGCCGGGGCGCGTCGTCCCCGCGGGGTCGGCGGGGATACCAATCGACAACGGCCGGGTTTGCGCCCGGTGCCGAAAACGAGGACGGCCGCCCCGGATGGTCCAGAGCGGCCGCGGATTGATCGACGTCTGCGGTCCTTACTTGGCCGACATCGCGTTGGCCTTCTCGATCAGCGCCTCGGCCATGCGGATCGAGGCGATGTCGATCAGGCGGCCGTCCAGCGAGACGGCGCCGCGACCGGCCTTGGCGGCATCTTCCATGGCCACGAGGATGCGGCGGGCCTTGGTCACCTCGGCCTCGGACGGGGTGAACACCTCGTTGGCAAGATCGATCTGCGAGGGGTGGATCGCCCACTTGCCCTCGTAGCCGGCCGACGCGCAGCGGCGGGCAGCGGAGGTGTAGCCGTCGGGATCGGAGAAGTCGCCGAACGGGCCGTCGATCGGGCGCAGGCCGTAGGCGCGGCAGGCGACCAGCATGCGCTGCTGGGCGAACAGCCACGGGTCCTGCCAATGGGTCTCGCGCTTGCCGCTCTCGTCCTTGTCCGTGAGCACGCTGTAATCGGGGTTCACGCCGCCGATGACTTGGGCGCGGGCGCGACAGGAGGCGGCGTAGTCGGCCACGCCGAAGGACATCGCCTCGAGGCGCTTGGAGGAGGTCGCGATCGCCTCGACGTTGGCCATGCCGAGCGCGGTCTCGATCAGCACCTCGAAGCCGAGCTTCTTCTCGCGCTTCTTGGCCTGCTCGATCTGCGTCACCAGCACGTCGATCGCGTAGACGTCGGCCGGCACGCCGACCTTGGGAATCAGGATCATGTCGAGGCGCGGGCAGGCTTCGACGATGTCGACGACGTCGCGGTACATGTAGTGGGTGTCGAGACCGTTGATGCGGATCATCATGGTCTTCGTGCCCCAATCGATGTCGTTGAGGGCTGCGATGATGTTGGTGCGGGCCTTCTCCTTGTCGTCCGGCGCGACCGCATCCTCGAGGTCGAGGAAGATCACGTCGGCGTTCGAGGTGGCCGACTTCTCCATGAAGGTCGGGTTCGAGCCGGGCACGGCGAGCTCGGAACGGTGGAGCCGCGGGGTGGCCTGCTGGACGAGGGTGAAGCTCATGGGTCTCTCCTGATGGGGTGGATGTCGTCGGAGCGCGGGCGCAGCTAAGGGGCACGCGCGTCGTGTTTCAACATGGGCCGCGTCGCACCGCGCGACAGGCCCGGCGGAACGTTTTCAGCCGGTGGCGCCGAAGCCGACGGCGATGCAGTTGATCGAGAGCAGCAGGGCGGACTTCACCGCCTCGCGCTTGTCTTCGTCGGCCTCGGCGCGGAAGCGGCGCAGCAGTTCGACCTGCTCGCGGCCGACCTGGTTGATCGTCGGCAGGCGTCCGGTGAGCCTGTCGCGGAACAGCGGCGCGCGCTCGGCCAGCTCCCGGCCGCCGGTGATCCGCAGCACCATCTCGCGCGTCAGCGCGTACTCGGCGTCGATCATCCCGAAGATGCGCTCGCGGATCTCGGGGTCGGCGACGAGGCCGGCGTAGTCGCGGGCGATGCCGAGGTCGACCATCAGCAGCGTCTTCTCGACCTCGTCGAGGATCAGCCGGAACAGCCGGCATTCCTGGAACAGGCGCTTGAGCAGCGCCTCGCCCGGGTCGCCGCGCACGTCGAGGAAGCTGCGGATGCCCGAGCCGACGCCGTACCAACCGGTGACCACGTGCCGGTTCTGCGCCCAGGCGAACACCCAGGGGATCGCGCGCAGGTCGCTCAGCGACTTCGCGCCGAAGCGGCGCGCCGGTCGCGACCCGATGTTGAGCAGCGCGATCTCGTCCAGCGGGCTCGCCGACTGGAAGTAGTCGACGAGGCCGTCGGCCTGGAGAAGGTTGACGTAGGCCGCGCGCGAGGCGCCCGACAGCGCCTCGAGGGCGTCGTCGAACTCGTGGCGGGGCTGGTTCGCCCGCTGCCGCTCGGATTGCAGCGCGTGCTCGAACACCGAGGCGGCGAGCAGCTCCATCTGGTAGGCGGCGGTGCCGCGGTTGGCGTACTTGAACGAGACCACCTCGCCCTGCTCGGTGGTGCGGAAGCGGCCGTTGATCGAGCCAGGCGGCTGCGCGTCGATCCCGCGCTGGGTCGGCACGCCGCCGCGACTTACCGAGCCCCCGCGTCCGTGGAAGAAGGCGATCGGCACGCCGGCTTCCTTGCCGAGCGCCGTCAGCTTGGACTGCGCCTTGTACAGCTCCCAGTTCGAGGCGACGAAGCCGCCGTCCTTGTTCGAATCCGAGTAGCCGATCATCACTTCCTGCACGCCGCCCTGCCAGCGGGTCGAGCGGCGCACCACCGGGACGGCGATCAGCTCCTTCATGATCGCAGGCGCCGCGCGCAGATCCTCGATGGTCTCGAACAGCGGCACGATCGGCAGCGGGCAGATCTCGGTGCCGGCCGCGTCGAGGTAGAGCCCGGCCTCCTTGGCCAGCAGGTACGCGCCGAGGATGTCGGGGACGGAGCGGGTCATCGACAGGACGAAGGCGCCGAAGGCCTCGCGGTCGAGGGTGTCGCGCATCTCGCCGACCAGCGCGAAGGTGGCTAGGGTCTCGCGGGCGTCGTCCGGCAGGCCCTCGAACGAGGTCTCGCCGGTCCGCGGTCGCGCCAGCTCGGCGACGAGCCAGGCCTTCCATTCCGGCGCGTCGAGGTCCGGCGGCGCCTTGCCGCCGTTCTGGCGGGCATAGAGCGCGTGCAGGGTCTTGGTGGTGCGGGTGGTGTTCTCGCGCAGGTCGAGCCGGACGGTGGAGAATCGGAAGATTTCCACCATCCGCCGCACCGGCCGCACCAGGTCGGTGGCGAGCGAGGTGCACTTGGCGTCCGAGAGTCCCTGCTCCAGGGTGCGCAGGTCGTTGATCAGGCCGTCGGCGCTCGGGTAGTCCGGACCGTTCGCGCGGCCGCCCTCGTTGCGACGGATCGTCGCCTCGAGCTTGCGCAGGATGCAGGACAGGTATTGGCGATAAGCCTCGCCCGGGTTGCGGCCGGCGATCGCCTTGGCGTCGCCGCTCTCGGACAAAGCCCGCGCGAGCTCGGCCCGGAAGGTCTCGGGGACGGGCATCGAGCGCTCGGTGAGCGAGAGCACACGGCCGAGATGCAGCACGCCGTCGCGGTAGCGCTTGAGCGAGGCGAGGGCGTTCCACTTCAGCGTCTCGCGGGTGACGCTCGCGGTGACGTAGGGGTTGCCGTCGCGGTCGCCGCCGATCCAAGAGCCGAACTGGAAGAAGGCCGGCACCTCGAACTTCTCGTCCGGGTAGTACTGCGCCAGCGACTCCTCGAGCGAGTAGACCACCTCCGGCAGCATCTCGAACAGGGTCTCGTCGAAGAAGTGCAGGCCCCAGGAGACCTCGCGCTCGACGGTGGCCTTCTCCAGGTGCAGCTCGCCGGTCATCCAGACGAGCTCGATCTGGTCGCGCAGCTCGTTCATCAGGCCGTTGCGCTCCCGCGTGGTCCAGCGCGGCAGTTCGAGCTCGCGCAGCACGAGGTAGATCCGCCGGAACTTCTCCAGCACGGTCACGCGCTTGCCCTCGGTGGGGTGGGCGGTGATCGTCGGGCGGATGCGCAGGTCCTTCAGCAGCGCATGGATTTGATGCGCGGGGATGCCGCTCGCCGAGGCCTCGGCCAGCACCTTGGCGAACGAACCGCCGAGGGCCGAGCGGCCTTCCGTGCGCTCGACGTGCCGGCGCCGGCGCATGGCGACGTTCTGCTCGGCGATCGACAGCAGCTGGAACCAGATGCCCTGCACCTGGAGGGCGCGGGCCAGCATCTCGGGCGTGAAGGTCGAGATGTCGGCGGTTCCGTGCAGCACCGCCTCGAGTTCGGGCTCGTGCCGGCGCGCCACGTCGAGCAGCGCGTGGAACAGGATGTCGAGCGCCTCCTTCGACGAGGTGCCGGTGATCACCGGCGGCGCGAAGGCGTTCTCTTCGGCATGGCTGAGGGACGCGTGGAGGGTCTTTGGCATCGGATCAAGCCACCTGGGGCGGATGTCGTTCTGGCGGGGGTGGCACCGCGCGGCCCCCTCTCCCGTGCGGGAAAGGGTTGGGGTGAGGGATGCAGGTCCATCCGGAGAGGGCATCCCCCTCATCCTGTCCCTCACCGGACGGGTGAGGGAACTCGCGCTTTCAGGTTCGCGCGTCGAGCGTTACGCCGCCCGGCGCATCACCTCGGCCACGGTGTCGCCGAACGAGCCCGGGTCCGGCGCCACGGTGAGGCCGTAGGAGCGCATGATCTCGGCCTTCTCGGCGGCGCTGTCTCCGGTGGCGGAGATGATCGCGCCGGCATGCCCCATGCGGCGGCCCTTCGGCGCGGTGAGGCCGGCGACGAACCCGATCACGGGCTTGGAGAAGTTCGCCTTGATCCAGGCCGCGGCCTCGGCCTCCTGCGGGCCGCCGATCTCGCCGATCATCAGCACGGCCTCGGTCTCGGGGTCCTGCTCGAACAGGGCGAGGTGGTCGAGGAAGGACGATCCGTTGATCGGGTCGCCGCCGATGCCGACCGAGGTCGAGATGCCGATGCCGTGCGCCTTCATCTGCGAGGCGGCCTCGTAGCCCAGCGTCCCCGAGCGCGAGATCACGCCGACGTTGCCCTTCAGGTAGATGTGGGGCGGCATGATGCCGAGCATCGACTTGCCGGGCGAGATGATGCCGGCGCAGTTCGGGCCGACCACCATGGTGCGGCGCTCCTTGGGGTAGCGCATCAGGTAGCGCTTCACCCGCATCATGTCCTGGGCCGGGATGCCGTCGGTGATCGAGCAGACCAGCTTCAGCCCGGCGTCGGCCGCCTCCATGATCGCGTCCGCGGCGAAGGGCGGGGCGACGAAGGTGATCGAGGTGGTGGCGCCGGTGGCCTCGACCGCGTCCTTCACGGTGTTGAACACCGGCAGGCCGAGATGGGTCTTGCCGCCCTTGCCGGGGGTGACGCCGCCGACGACGTTGGCGCCGTACTCCTTCATCTCCTTGGCGTGGAAGGTGCCCTTGTCGCCGGTGATGCCCTGGACGATGATCGGGGTGGTCTCGTCGATGAGAATGCTCATGGCGGGTTCCTTCGCTTATCTCACGGACGTCAGTGCTTGGTGCCGTCGCAGGCCTCGACGGCCTTGCGCGCGGCGTCCGACAGGGTCTCGGCGGTGATCAGGTCGAGCCCGCTCTCGGCGAGGATGCGTTGCCCGGCCTCGACGTTGGTGCCGGCCAGCCGCACGATCAGGGGCACCTCGATCTTCACCTCGCGGGCCGCCTGGACCACGCCCTCCGCGACCCAGTCGCAGCGGTTGATGCCGGCGAAGATGTTGACGAGGATCGCCTTCACGTTCTTGTCCGAGAGGACGAGGCGGAAGGCGGTGGCGACGCGCTCAGGCGAGGCGCCGCCGCCGACGTCGAGGAAGTTCGCCGGCTCGCCGCCCGCGTGCTTGATCATATCCATCGTCGCCATGGCCAAGCCCGCGCCGTTGACGATGCAGCCGATCTCGCCCTCGAGCCCGATGTAGCTGAGGTTGTGCTCGGCGGCCTGGGCCTCGCGCGGGTCGCCCTGGGACGGGTCGTGCATGTCGGCGATGTTGCGACGCCGGAACATCGCGTTGTCGTCGAACGACATCTTGGCGTCGAGCGCCAGCACGCGGTCGTCCTTGGTGACGACGAGCGGGTTGATCTCCAGCATCGTGCCGTCGCAATCGCGGAACGCCCGGTAGGCGTTCATGATCGTCTTCACCGCGGCCGAGACCTGCTTGATGTTGAGCCCGAGCTGGAACGCGATCTCGCGCGCCTGGAACTGCTGCAGGCCGACGGCCGGCTCGACCACCACCTGGATCAGCGCCTCGGGCTCGTTCGCCGCGATCTCCTCGATATCCATGCCGCCGCGCTGCGAGGCGATGACGCGGACGCGCTCGGCCTTCCGGTCGAGGACGTAGCCGAGGTAGAGCTCGCGCTCGAACGGGTCGGCGGTCTCGACGTAGACCCGTTGCACCGGCTTACCCTCAGGGCCGGTCTGCAGGGTGACGAGGCGCTTGCCGAGAAGCTCGCGGGCTGCGTCGCGGACCTCGTTGTAGGTCCGGCACAGCTTGATTCCACCGGCCTTGCCGCGGGCGCCGGCATGGATCTGCGCCTTCACCGCCCAGAACGAGCCGCCGAGCTCGGTCGCCGCGTAGACGGCCTGGTCGGCACTGAAGGCGACGGCACCCTTGGGAACCGCGACGCCGAAGCTCGCGAGCAGTTCCTTGGCCTGGTACTCGTGCACGTCCATCGGGCGCCTCCTTCCGTATTGTTCTTCGATACGGTTCTACGCCCTCATTTTACTTTGGGGGAGGCCGATGCCGCATCAAATTTTTTTGCATTCTCGTTGAGTTCGCCTTGATCGGCGAAGGAATGCTTGGATTGTGCTTGCTGCGACGCAGCATATCGCGGCCGAGACGGGTCGCGAACCACGCGGCATCGGATCGACGGCTTCCGTGAGAACGCCGCCGACCCGGACGCGCCTCAGTTCACCTTGGCCTTGACCACGTCGTAGACCTTCTCGTTGAGGTCGCCGGCGTCGCCGAGCAGCCCTTCGAGTTCCTTCAGGCGCGCGTCCGCGAAGTCGCGGTCGTCGAGGCCCTTCGCGTTGACGTAGACGTTGAGGGCGGCGCTGCGCAGGCCGGCATGGGCCGTGAGCACGGCCACGCCCGCATCCGAGATGACGTTGAGGTTGCCCTTGTCGGCCACCACCTCGGCGAGGTCGATCACCGCGCGGCAGGCGCGGCAGCAGGCTAGCGGAACGTCGGTGGCGACCTTGAGCGCCGCCTGGATCTTCTCCGCCCGGGCGGCCTTCTCCTCGTCGGTCGCCTTCGGGAGCCCGTAGGCGCCCATCACCGCGTCGAAGGCGGCGACGTCCTCGGCGATCATGCCGGTGAGCTGCGCCCGCAGTGCCTCGGACTGCGCGAGCATGTCCTCGAGCTCGGCCTCGACCTCGACGTACTTCTTCTTGCCGATGGTGAGGTTGCACACCATCGAGACCAGGGCTGCGCCCATGGCGCCGGAGATGGCAGCGGCACCGCCGCCGCCGGGGGTCGGGGCGGCGCTGGCCAGCCCGTCGAGGAAGGTGGCGATCGTATCGTGCTCGGCCATGCGCCCCACTCCCTTTGTTCAGGCCATCTTCTTGGCGAGGGCGTAGATCTCCTCGGCGTCCAGCACCTGCTCGGTGCTGTCGAAGAGCTGCCCGACGCAGGCGCGGTGGAGCTTCAGCTTGAGGCCGCCGATCCCCAACGCGCCGAACGACTTCTTGCCGTGGCGATCCTTGCCCTTGTCCATGGCGTCGATGCCGCCGAAGCCGAGCGGCGGCTGGGCGTTGTAGTCGGCCACGAACTCGATCGAGGCCTCGTCCTTCCAGGCCGATTCGGGCAGCAGCTCGATGCCGATGGCGCCGGCCGAGAACACGAGGTTCTTGCCCTTGACGATCTCGGCGCGCGAGGCCTCGTCGGGGGTGGCGGCCGCGGTCACGGCGACGCCGAAGCGCTTGTTGACGGCGTCGGCCGCGGCCTGTGCCCGGTCGAACTGCCGGGCGGCGATGATGACCTCGGCGCCTTCCTTGGCCAGCAGCGCGGCCGAGCGCATGCCGACGGGGCCGGTGCCGGCGAGCACGACGGCCTTCTTGCCTTCGAGCGAGCCTGCGGCCTTCGCCACCAATGCGACGCCGGCTGCGGCGGTGGTGTTCGAGCCGTTCGAATCGAGCATGGTCGAGACGCGGAACGGGCCGAAGAAGCGTTTCTTCACCGCGGCGAGGACGGCCTCGCCGGCCGCCATGTTGCCGCCGCCGACGAAGATCGCCGTCGACTTCTTCTCGGAGCCGCCGCGGGTGTAGATCGTGCCGTCGACCAGCGCCCCGACGTTCTCCGGGGTCACGCCTCCGTAGCCGGTGATGTGGTCGGCGCCGCCGTCGTACCCGACGACCGTGTCGAACACGGACGGCATCGCATCGGTGTCGAACAGGAACAGAAGCTTCTTCATGGTGCGTCCTCTCGTCCGCGTCTCGGCGCGGCTGGCGTTTGGTGTTGAATTCGAGGTTCGGGCGCCCTCCCCCGCGACGTCACTCCGGGGCGCCGAAGGCGAGTCCAGAATCCAGAGCCGCGGATGCGGACGGTTGGAACAATCCCTGCGTGTCTAGCTTCCGGGCTCCGCTTTGCGGCCCCGCGGTGAGACTTCCGACGCGCTTCGGGGCCTAGACCACGTTCTGCGGCGTGCCGGCGACGTAGGCCTCGACGTTGTCGACGAGCTGGTCGGCCAGGATCTGCATCGCCTCCTTGCTCGCCCAGGCCACGTGCGGCGTGACGATGAGGTTCGGCAGGTCGAGGTCGCACAGGATGTTGCCGTCCTTGGGCGGCTCCTGCACCACCACGTCGAAGCCGGCGCCGCCGATCGTGCCGGCCTTGAGCGCTTCGGCGAGCGCCGCCTCGTCCACGAGGCCGCCGCGAGCGGTGTTGATGAGGATGGCGTGCTTCTTCATCTTCGCCAGCTGCTCGGCGCCGATCATGTTCCGGGTCTCGGGCGTGAGCGGCGCGTGCAGCGTGATCACGTCGGACTGGGTCAGGATCGTCTCGAAGTCGACGAGGCCCTCCTGCGGGAAGACGTCGTAGGCGATGACCTTCATGCCGAGCGCCTCGGCCCGCTGGCCGATTGACTTGCCGAGCGCGCCGTAGCCGACGATGCCGAGCGTCGAGCCGGCGATGTCGTGGATCGGGTAGTCGAAGTAGCAGAACTGGGTGGACTTGTTCCAATCGCCCCGGCGCACCGAGTTGGCGTACGGCACGATCGCCCGCCGCAGGGCGAAGATCAGCGCGATGACGTGCTCGGGCACGGTGTTGAAGGCGTAGTTGCGGATGTTGACGACGGTGATGCCCTGAGCCTTGGCCTGGGCCTTGTCGACCACGTCGGTGCCGGTGGCGGCGACCGCGATGAGCTTGAGGTCGGGGAGCTGCTTCAACGTGTCGGCGCGCATCGGCACCTTGTTGATCAGCGCGATCTCGGCGCCGGCCAGCCGGGAGACGATCTCCTCCGGCGTCCAGGTCGAATCGTATTCCTTGTAGTCGTGCGGGAAGTTGAACGGCCGGACCGTGGCGTCGAGGGACTCGCGGTCGAGGAATACGATCTTCTTCGTCATGGAACGCCTTTCATGCGACGGCCGGATCGAGTCTCAAGCCCGCGACGCGTCGGCCGCGGCGATCCCGATCCAGTTCGAGATGATCCCCTCTCGTCCGGGTGTGCGCGGGGGCGTCGCCGCCCCCGCGCGATGGCCTTCGTCGTCAGCCGCGGGAGAGCGGGTTTTCGCGCAGGTAGCTCGACGCCGCCGCGACGCCCGAGCCCGGCGTGACGTGCACGCCGCAATCGATCATCGCCATCTCGGCGCCGGCGATCGCGCCCAGCAGCGACAGCTCGTTCAGGTCGCCGAGGTGGCCGATGCGGAACACCTTGCCCGCGACCTGGCTGAGGCCTGCGCCCAGCGAGAGGTTGTAGCGGTCGTAGGCGTGCTTGATGATCTTGGCCGCGTCGACGCCCTCGGGCGCCAGGATCGCCGTCACCGTGTCGGAGTTCCACTTGGGCTCCTTGGCGCAGGTCTTCAGGCCCCACGCCGCCACGGCCTGACGGGTCGCCTCGGCGAGCACGTGGTGGCGGTGGTAGACGTTGTCGATGCCCTCTTCGCGGATGCACGTCAGAGCTTCGCGCAGGCCGTAGAGCAGCGGCAGCGGCGGGGTGTAGGGGAAGTAGCCGGTGGGGTTCTGCTTCAGCTGGTCCGACCAGGCGAAGTAGACGTGGCCGAGACGGTCGTTGCCGCCCGCGCCGCCGCCCTCGGAGATCTTGATCGCCTTGGCGCTGGCGCAGAGCACGCCGAGGCCGGCCGGCAGCATGAAGCCCTTCTGCGAGCCGGCGATGGCGCAGTCGACCTTCCATTCGTCCATCTTGAACGGCAGCGAGCCGATCGACGAGATGCCGTCGACGAACAGCAGCGCCGGGTGGCCGGCGGCGTCGATCGCCTTGCGGACGGCGCCGATGTCGCTGGTGACGCCGGTCGCCGTCTCGTTGTGGACGACCATCACGGCCTTGATCTTGTGGTCGGTGTCGGCGCGCAGGGCCTCACCGATCTTCTCCGGGTCCGCGCCGGTGCCCCAGGCCTCGTCCTGCACGATCACGTCGAGCCCGAGGCGCTGGGCCATGTCGACCCAGAGGTGGCTGAACTGGCCGTAGCGGGCCGTCAGGACCTTGTCGCCGCGGCAGAGGGTGTTGGCGAGCGCCGATTCCCAGATGCCGGTGCCGGAGGACGGATAGAAGATGATCGTGCCGGCCTCGGAGCCGAACACGATCTTGGCGTCCTGGAACAGGGGCTTCACCAGCGCCGGGAAGTCCGGCGAGCGGTGGTCCTCCGAGGGGACGTGCATCGCGCGCAGCACGCGGTCCGGGATGTTGGTCGGGCCGGGAATGAAAAGGTGGTTGCGTCCGGGGCGCCGCGTTGCAGCCATGGGTGTGTCCTCCGATTACCAAGATACGTTGGCCGGCAAGCCGGCGTCAGGAACGATGCGCCGGCAGGCGGCGCATGGGCGTGTGGTGATCCGTGGGCGTTCTGGCGAGCGGTGTGCCGAACCGGCGCGGCCGGAAGCGCGCGGGATGGCTGTCCCGCGCGGAACTTCCGCGTCGTCGGTCGGTCGCATCGCCGGGCGATGCGGAGCGGCGGAACGGTCTTGCACCGCTCGCGGTCGCGGCATGGATCCATGCCGGTCGCCTCCGATAGCCTTCGTCTTCCTTGCGTCGGCCGTGCCCGGCGCGCAAGCCGCTCGACGCGGATCCTGCACGCCGGAATTCCGACGACCTTCGGCACTGTCCTCCCCGTCGTCCCGCCCCGGGCCACGATTCAAGTCGACCCATCCGGCCGCCCCGCCACGAAGGCAAGGCCGGCCGCCCGGGTCGGCGATCCCTTGGCCGTCTCCGGCGCCCGCCTTTCGGCAGGTGATCGCTTTGCGTCCATTATGGACACCGAAGCCTCACAAGCAAAACTGGAAAAACTTCCCGGATGGCGAAAAAAAATTGTCGTGCACTGCAACAATCGCGCGAAGGACCTTCGTGTTGCTTGCTGCATCGCAGCATCGAACGGACGCCACCGTCATCAAACTGAGACGCGTTTCCGGTTTGGCTCGGCCGAAGACCGCCGGGAGATGCTCGTGGCCGACGACACGGAAGGGACGACCCGCGTCCGCAGCCTGTTCCTCTCAGACCTGCACCTCGGCACCCGTGGCTGCCAGGCCGGGCTGCTGCTGGACTTCCTGAAGGACTACGACGCCGACACGCTCTACCTCGTCGGCGACATCGTCGATGGCTGGCAGCTCCGCTCGGGCTGGTACTGGCCGCAGGGGCACAACGACGTGGTGCAGAAGCTGCTGCGCAAGGTGCGCAAGGGCTCGAGCCTGGTCTACGTGCCGGGCAACCACGACGAGTTCCTGCGCGACTACATCGGCACCACCTTCGGCGGCATCGAGATCGCCGAGAGCCGCATCCACGAGGCGGCCGACGGGCGGCGCTACCTCGTGATCCACGGCGACCAGTTCGACATGGTGGTGCGCCACGCCCGCTGGCTCGCCCACCTGGGCGACGGCGCCTACACCGTCGCGCTGTTCGTCAACACCGGCCTGAACAAGCTGCGCCGGCGCCTGGGCCTGTCCTACTGGTCGCTCTCGGCCTGGGCGAAACTGAAGGTGAAGAACGCGGTCAACTTCATTGGCGCGTTCGAGACCTTCCTCGCCGACGAGGCCCGGCGCCAGGGCGCCGACGGGGTGATCTGTGGCCACATCCACCACGCTGCCGACCGGCACATCGACGGGTTGCGCTATCTCAACACCGGCGACTGGGTCGAATCCTGCACCGCCCTCGTCGAGCATTACGACGGCCGCATGGAGGTGCTGCACTATCCGACCATCCTCCGAGCCCGCGAGGCGGAGGCCGAGCGTGCGGCGCTTCCGGCGCCGGACCGCCGGGCCGTCGCGTGAGGCTGCTCGTCGCGACCGACGCCTGGGCGCCGCAGGTCAACGGCGTGGTGCGCTCGCTGGAGCGCATGGCCGAGGCCGCCCCCGCGCGCGGCTTCGAGCCGTTCTTCCTGACCCCGCGCGACTTCCGCTCGCTGCCGATGCCGGGCTATTCCGAGATCCGCCTCGCCCTCGCCGGCGCCCGCGGCATCGGCGTGGCCTGGGAGCGGATCGACCCGACCCACGTGCACATCGCCACCGAGGGCACCATCGGCCACGCGGTGCGCCGGCTCTGCATCGCCAAGGGCCGGCCCTTCACCACCAGCTACCACACCCGTTTTCCCGAATACCTCGCCGCCCGCGCGCCGATCCCGGAGGCGTGGAGCTACGCCTGGCTGCGGCGCTTCCACCGAGCCGCCAGCGGCACGATGGTCAGCACCGCCTCCCTCGAACACGAACTCGCCGGCCGCGGCTTCCGCAACCTGATGCGCTGGACGCGGGGCGTCGACACCGAGCTGTTCCGCCCGGCCGAGCCGGAGGCGCCGCCGCCCAAGGCGCTCGACGGGTTGCCGCGCCCGATCTTCCTGTTCGTCGGCCGCGTGGCGGTGGAGAAGAACGTCGCCGCCTTCCTCGGCCTGGACTTGGCCGGCAGCAAAGTGGTGGTCGGCGACGGGCCGGACCGCGCCCGGCTCGCGGCCGCCCACCCGCAGGCGCGCTTCCTCGGCACCCGCACCGGCGCGGAACTCTCCGCCCTCTACGCCGCCGCCGACGTGTTCGTGTTCCCGAGCCTCACCGACACCTTCGGCATCGTGCTGCTCGAAGCGATGGCCTGCGGCCTGCCGGTGGCGGCCTACCCGGTGACCGGCCCCCTCGACGTCGTCGCCGGGACCGGCGCCGGCGTGCTCGACGCCGACCTGCGGACGGCGTGCTTGGCCGCCCTACGCATCCCGCGCTCCCAATGCCGCGCCGAGGCGCTGCGGCGGACATGGGCCGAGAGCGCCCGCCAGTTCTTCGGCAACATCGAGAGCGCGCACGCCCACGCCGCCGACCTCGCCCTGCCGGCAGGCGCCGAGGCGGCGCTGCTCGGCTGACGGGGTGACGGGCCGAACGAGGAATGCGAAGGGTCGCGGCCCCGTGGAGACGCGACCCGCCCCGTGCCCC